>JAFDET010000062.1 GCA_019310195.1 Deltaproteobacteria bacterium | reverse complement strand
CTGATGACGCGTACCCACTTGCAACTCGATACGTTGACCCTGAGTGTGGTCATTCCCTGCTACAACGAAGTGACGACCCTCGAGGATGTGGTCGCCGCGGTTCGCGCGGCTCCGATCAAGACCGAGATCGTGCTGGTGGACGACGCGTCCAGCGACGGAACGCGCGAGCTGATCCGCGAGAAGCTGGAGGATCGGGTCGAGCGCGTGGTCTATCACGAGGAGAACCAGGGCAAGGGCGCCGCGCTTCGCTCGGGCTTCGCCGTGGTCACGGGCGACGTGGTCGTAGTCCAGGACGCGGACCTGGAGTACGACCCGGCCGAGTTCCCGAGGCTACTCCAGCCCTTCGTCCAGAAGGACGCCGATGTGGTGTACGGGTCGCGCTTCATCGGCAGCGGTTCCCACCGGGTCCTCTACTACTGGCACTCGCTGGGGAACTGGGGCCTGACCATCCTCTCCAACATGCTGACCAACCTGAACCTCACCGACATGGAGGTCTGCTACAAGCTCTTCCGCCGCGAGGTGCTGGAGCAGATCACCATCGAGGAGGACCGCTTCGGGATCGAGCCGGAGATCACCGCCAAGGTCTCCAAGCTCGGATGCCGCATCTACGAGGTGGGCATCTCCTACTCGGGCCGCACCTACGCCGAGGGCAAGAAGATCGGCTGGCGCGACGGCGTGCGCGCCCTCTGGTGCATCTTCAAGTACAACCTCTTCCGCTAGCCGGAACCTACGGGACTGTCCCGTAGGTTCCTTGCGTTGGGGGCTGGGGGTCCAGGGCGTGCCAGACCTCGGCAGCGCTGGGATCCGCGGGCGCGTTGCGGAAGAGGTGCGCAGGAAGGCGCTGGGCGGCCGCCGCCAGCGCGCGGCCGGTCTCGTCTTGACGACCCTGGGCGTAGAGGGCCCCGGCCAGCTGCAGATAGGAGCCTCCCTGGGACGCCCGCGCGGCATCTCGGGACAGGTCGGGAAAGAGCGGATGGCCGGCCGCGGCGTCGGCCAGGGCGGCCCGCAGCGCCGCCTCCGCCGTGGCCGCGCGCTGCCCGGTACTGGATGCGGGGCCGGTCGTCGGTGTTGAGAGCTTGGGCGCCCAGGGTCTCGCGCAGCGGGCCCAGCGCGCCCACGTATAGGGACCACGGTCCCAGGGGATCGGTCACCCAGCGGTCCGACTCGCCGGCGCGCCCCAGCCGTATGGCGGATGCCGAGATGTCTGCGGCCGACGCGGGCCGCCCCGTGAAGCCGACCAGTGCGGCGATCGGGTAGCGCCCGTAGAAGTCGCCCCGGAAGAGCCCCGTCTCTGGGAACACATCGAGGAAGGTGCGCGCGACCATCTCGAACTCGATCCGGTCGAGCTGGTAGAGGGGCAGCCACTGGCAGAAGAGCCCCCGGGGCTGCAGGCGCTCGCGCACCGCGGCGAAGTGCTCGCGCGTGTAGAGCGCGCCGGTTCCCGAGCGCCAGGGCACGAAGAGGTCCGCCACCACCACGTCGAAGCGCTCGGTCGTGGCGCGCAGGAAGTTGCGGGCGTCGTCCAGCACGACGACGCTGCGCGGGTCGTCGTGCACCCGGCGGTTGGCCGCAGCGAAGTGCGAGGCCGCGGCCCGCGAGACCGCCGGAACGATCTCCACCAGATGCAGGCGCTCCAGAGGGTGGGCCGTGGCGGCGCCGGCCGTGATGGCGGTGGCCGTACCCACGAATGCAGCGCGTCGGGGCGCCGGGTGGAGAATCAGCGGCAAGTGGCCCTGGCGCTCTTCGTGAAGCTGCTCGGCGGTCCCGCCGAGCACGTAGTGGTTGTCGGTCCGGATCAGCAGCCCGTCGTCGCGCTGCACCACGGCGACCAGGCCCGCCGAGGTGGTCTCCGAGGCCACCAGCCGCTCACCGGGCTCGAGCCGGATGGGGGGCCGGTCCAGGGGGCGCCCCAGGGTCAGTACCGCCAAGGCACCGACGGCCACCAGGCCGGCTCGCAGCGGGGCGTCGCTGCGGCCCGGCGCCAGCAGCGCGCAGAGGGCCAGCAGGGCGGCCAGTGCCGCGAAGGCGCCGAAGAGCCCGAACACCGGCAGCAACAGCCACGGCGCCGCCAAGGCGCCGGCGATCGCGCCCAAGGTGTTGGCCGCTGCGAGACGCCCCAGGACCGTTCCGGGGTGGCCATCGCTGGAGGCCCGACCCGCCAACGCGAATGTGGCCGGAAGAACGAGTGCGCCCAGGAAGAGCGGCACACCCGCGGTGGCGGCCACCAGGGCCAGGGCCAGCAGCAGGTAGCCGGGCCACGGCAGCGCGGTACCGACGTAGGAGAGACCGTCGCTGGCTGCGTAGAAGACCACCGGGAAGAGCAGCCAGGCCACGGCGCCGGCGGCCAGGGCAAACCCGAGCACGCGCTCGGCGGGAACGCGCCCTCCCGCTTCCAGACGCGACACCACGCCGGCGCCCGCCGCCAGGGCCGCCAGCACCACCACCAGGACGCTGCCGAACGCGTACACCGACTGGTTCAAGATCTGGGCGAAGGCGTGGACCAGCAGTACCTGCGCCGCCAGGGCGGCGAAGCCGGACAGGGCGGCGAAGCTGCCGGCTACCGCCCAGCCGGCGTCCGATGAGGCCGAAGGTCGCTTCGGGGGGGGCGGGGCAGGGGCGTTTGCGCCTCGGGCCAGCATCAGCGCGGCGACGCCCACCCCCAGGCTGGCGGCGACGCCGAGCGCGTAGCCGGCGCGGACTCCGAAGAGATCCGGCAGCACGAAGGCGGCCAGGGCCGCCCCGGTCGCCGCGCCCGCCGTATTCCAGGCGTAGAGCGCCGAGCCGCGCGAGCCGAGGCGCGCCGTGTGCTGCACCGCGGCGGATCCGACGGCGGGCAACGTGGCGCCGAACGCCATGGCCGCGGGAAGCGTGGCGGCCAGGGCCACCCCAAAACGCACGGCCGCCAGCAGCGACGGCTGCTGGCGGAGCGGCTCGTAGGCCGCCCGTGTGAGCGCATCGCCGGCGGCCAGCAGGGCGGGCGCCGCGATGGCGCCGGCCGCGGCAGCCAACTCCAGCAGCCCGTAGGCGCGCAGTGGAGAGCGCCAGTGCGGCGCTCGCCGGGCGCCCCAGGCGGCTCCCAGCGCCTGGCCGGCGAAGAAGGCGACCAGGGTGGCCGATGCGGCCGGAGCCGTAGCCCCGAAGAGCAGCCGGAACCAGCGCAGCCAGGTGGTTTCGACCACCAGCGCCGCCGCCCCCGACACGGCGAAGAGAAGCGCGAGTCGCCCCACTACTTGATCGCGAGGGGGTTTATCGGCGACCCCACGGCGCCCGTGATCGGTAGCGGCGGAGCGCAGAACAGGAAGGCGTACTCGCCGTCTTCGGCGCACGCCTCGGCCAGCTCTTCGAGCTGGAACATCTCGCCGAAGTGCACGCCGGTATTGCGCAGCGAGATCATGTGGAGCGGCATCGCGCAGTCCGGGACCTCGCTGGGAACCACTTCTACGCAGAACGTGTCCGTGGCCACCGCCGCGATCTCTCGCTCGTAGAGCCAGCGCGCGCAGAGGATGGAGAGGCCCGGCGTGGCGCCGATGTAGCCCTGCCACGAGCCGCTCGCGAGGTGCCGCTTCATCGCTCCCGTGCGCACGAGCAGGACGTCGCCCGACTCGATCGCCACGCCCTGGGCCTCGGCGCAGGCATCGAGATCCCTGGGAAGAACCGGCGTGCCGTTCACCAGCGCGTCGATGCGCAGGAAACGCGGCAGGTCGAGGAGCACGCCGCGTCCCGCGATGCCGTCGGCCACGGCCGTGATGGCGTTCACGGCGGCGCCGCGGCTCGAGACGAGGCGCACGTCGCGGTCGTTGTACATGCGGCCGTCGTAGGAGATGTGGGAGAGCGCGTCCCACTGGGTGCCGCACTGCAGCGGCATGGTGATGCTGTCGTCCGCGTAGCAGAGGCCGCCGGGTCCCTGCTGGGCGCCCGAGACCGCGTCGCCCCCGTCGCAGAGCATCACGTGGATCGGGTTGTGGCGGCCGCCGGCCCCGGTCTGGGGGCCGTTCTCGTCGAAGGGCAGGGCGCAGGAGATCACCCGGCCCCGGCGCGGCAGGCTGCAGGCGCCGAGCACGCGCTCGGGGGTGATGAAGTGGAGCGTGCCGCGCTCGTCGTCGGGCCCCCAGCGGCCCCAGTTGGAGTAGCGCTCGCCCAGGGCGCGCACGGTGCGGGCCGTTAGGGCCTCGGTCACCTAGAGCAGCCCCCCGCCGACGCCGGCGCGCCACAGCATCCAGCCGCCGAAGCCCAGGGCGGCCAGACCGCTGGCCAGGGAGACGGCTCGGGCTCCGCCCGGGCGTGCCGAGAGCCAGGCCAGGGGCGCGCCCAGGCTCAGGGAGACGCCCACCATGCCGGCCAGCGTGCCCGCGGCAAACACCGCCAGGTAGACCAGCGCCTCCGCCGGACCGGGCATGGCCGCCGTGGCCAGGACGGCCACGGCACCGGTGCCGGCCAGCCCGTGGACCACGCCCACGCCGAAGCTGGGCAGCCCGCTGTGGGCGAGCTCCGAACGGCTCGGGCGCCGCAGGGTGGAGATGCCGATGGCGATCAGCACTGCGGCCACCCCGAGCTCGAGCCCCGCGGCCACTCGCGCAGGCACCACCACCCCCAGGGCCACCAGCAGGCCGCCCGCCACCAGCACCGTGGCGCCGTGGCCCAGACCCCAGAGCAGCCCCACCCCGGCCGTCGCGCGTGGCCCCGCGCGACGGCTCGCGATGGCGGACACGGCCACCAGGTGGTCCGGGTCCGCCGCGTGGCGCAGCCCGAGCAAGAGCCCCAGGGCCACGGCCGTCAGCACGCAGCCCGCTCCGCCAGTGCGGCTTCGACCTCGGCCACGTCCGCGGGGACGTCCACGGCGCGACTCTCCCAGCCCTCGATCTGCGCGGCGCGGATGGCGTGGCCGTGCTCCAGGACGCGTAGCTGCTCCAGCCCCTCGGCCTGCTCCGCAGGCGTGCGCGGCAGCCGCACGTACTCCAGCAGGAACGCGCGGCGGTAGGCGTAGAGGCCGACGTGCTGCAGCCAGTGCGGGGGCGCCTCGGGTCGGGCCGCCGCGGGAATCGGGCTACGGGAGAACCACAGGGCTCGGCCGCTACGGTCCAGGACCACCTTGACGCGGTTCGGGTCTGCGACCGCCTCGGCGGCCATGGGATGAACCACCGTGGACAGCGCCGCATCCGGGTCCGCCCGCAGCGCGTCCACGGCCGCATCGATGACGAAGCCCTCGATCAGGGGCTCGTCCCCCTGGACGTTGACCACGATCTCGTCGTCGAGGGAGGCGGCGACCTCGGCGGTGCGGTCGGTCCCCGTCGGGTGGCCGACAGCGGTCATGACCACGGGCGCGCCGAAGGCCCGGCAGGCGTCGGCGATGCGCAAGTCGTCGGTGGCGACCAGGACCTCGCGCAGGCACTTGGCTTGCCGCGCGCCCTCCCAGACGCGCTGGATCATCGGCTGTCCGGCGATCCGGGCCAGAGGCTTGCCCGGAAAGCGGGTCGCCCCCCAGCGCGCGGGGATGATGCCCACGGCGGTCATGGCCGCCATGCTATACCTTCCCCGCCGTGTCGGCCCCCCCGTCTCGTGTCGTCGCCGTCGTCTCCAACAAGGGAGGCGTTGGCAAGACCACCGTCGCAACGAACCTCGCGATCTACTTGCGTGCGTTGCGTGAAGATCTGCCCGTCCTGTTGGTGGGACTCGATGACCAGTCGGTGGTCGATCGCATGTTCGCGCTCGAGCCGATCCGGCCCGACGAGCCCAACCTGAAGCACGCGTGGGCCGAGCGCACGCTGGAGCGCGCGATTCGCGTCGGGCAGTACGGCGTCCACTTCGTTCCGTCGCCGCCCGAGACCGAGGCGCTCAAGACCCGCGGTGAGGATTCCGGCACGCTGTCGCGCATCCTTGCGCGGACGGCCTGGGATGGCGTCATCGTCCTGGACACCAAGGGTGACCTGGAGGCCTTGACGCGCAACGCGCTCGTGGCCGCCGACCGGGTCATTCTTCCGGTGTCGGATCGGGGATCGCTGAACGAAGCCGGCAAGGCGCTGGCACTCCTGGCCGCCGAACGCCGCGCCGACCGCGCCAAGGTGCTCTTCACGCTGGTGGACGCCCGCACCCGGGTGGAGGTGGGCGGCTCCGAGCTTCTGGCGGTGCTGGAGCGCGAGGTGGCCGAGCGCCGCTGGCCTCGCTTCCGAACCCACCTCTCGCGGAGCCCCCGGGCCGAGGCCCTGATCTCGGCCGGCGGGGTGCCGCTCTCGGTCCTGCACCACGCTCGGGGTACGGCGCTTCACCGTCAGATGCGCGAGCTGACCGAGGAGGTGCTGTGCGACCTGGGCGTCGACGCGCGTGGGCCGGAGACGGCGCACCGCGCCCCGCGCCGCGTTGGGGAGCCCCGCGGCCGCGCCGTCGGGGACTGGAAGATGGCTCTGCTGCGCGGGTTGCGCGGGCGCTAAGGTCGGAACTCGAGGAGGAGCGAGGCGATGGCGAGGTTCGGGATCCTGTGTGGGGGCGGTCCTGCGCCCGGTCTCAACGGCGTCATCGGTGCGGCCACGGTGGCGGCGTCGCGTCACGGCGCACGGATGATCGGCATTCTCGATGGGTTCAAGTGGATCATGGAGGGTGACACCAGCCACGTGATCGAGCTGGAGGCGGAGCACAATCGCCTGATCCATCTCGTCGGCGGATCCGTGGTGCACACGTCGCGCGCCAATCCCACGAAGAAGCCCGGTGATCTGGAGGCCTGTGTCGCGTCGCTCCAGAAGCTCGGGATCGACCACCTGATTACCGTGGGAGGAGACGACACGGCCTTCTCGGCGCGAAGCGTCGCCGAGGCCGCCGGCGGCGCCATCAAGGTCGCCCACGTCCCCAAGACCATCGACAACGACCTGCCCCTGCCCGAAGGCGTTCCCACCTTCGGGTTCGATACGGCTCGGCACCTGGGCGCATCGGTCGTCGAGCGCATCATGGAGGACTGCCGGACCACCAATCGCTGGTTCCTGATCATCATGATGGGTCGGCAGTCGGGGCACCTGGCGCTGGGCGCCGGCAAGGCGGCGGGCGCGCCGCTCGTGCTGATCCCCGAGGAGTTTCCCGAAGGGCCGATCTACTTCGATCAGGTGGTGCGCCTGATCGAGGGCTCCATCATCAAGCGCCTGGTCCAAGGGCGGTCGGACGGGGTCGCGGTGGTCGCGGAAGGCCTGATGGAGCGCATGCCCGAGGACTCGCTGGCTGCGCTCGACGACGTGAAGCGCGACGAGCACGGCCACCTCCGCCTGGGCGACATCCCCTTCGGCCGCACGCTGCGCAACGCGCTGACGCGGGTGCTGGGAGATCGAGGCGTCAAGGTGGCCATGGGGGAGAAGGACGTGGGCTACGAGCTGCGTTGCGGTTCGCCCACCGGGTTCGATCGCGACTACACCCTGGACCTGGGTGTCGGTGCGGTGGAGACACTGCTGGCGGGCACCTCGAGCGTGCTGATCACGCGCCGGGACCATCGCATCGAGCCGATCCCCTTCGACGAGCTGATGGACCCGGAGACCGGCAAGACCCGCGTGCGCTACGTGGACACCAGCACGGATCACTACCGCAACGCCAGGGAGCTCCAGGAGCGCATCGAGCCCGAGGACCTGGCGGATCCGGAGATTCTGGCCGCCATTGCGGCGGTCGCCAAGCTCTCGCCCGAGGCGGCCCGCGACCGCTATCAGGTTCTCTGAGCTCGATCCGCGGGTCGGCTCAGGCGGCGGGGCGCCAGTCGGGCTGGCCCGTCGTGGCCAGCACGGCGTTCCAGATGTCGCTGCTCAGGGACAGGCGCTTGGTGCGTTCCACGGCCGTCGAGATCGGCACGTGGATCATCTTGTGGTTCCAGAAGCCGATCATCACGTCGCTGCGGCCCGCCATGCCGGCGTGCACGGCGTTGCGGGCCATCCGGTCCGCGAGCACCCGGTCCCAGCCGCAGGCGGGAACGCTGCGGATCGCGTAGCTGGGATCGATGTACTTCAGGTTGATGGCGATGTCGCGCTCGCGGAAGTGGCTGCGGATGCGGTCGCGCAGGTAGAGCCCGATGTCGTCGTAGCGGACGTTGCCCGAAGCGTCGCGCTCCACGTCGTCCCGCTCGAACAGGTGTTGGCCTGCGCCCTCCGCCACCACCACCAGGGCGTGGTCCCGCGCATGCATGCGCCGCTCCAGCGCCGCCAGGAATCCGTCCTCTCCCTCGAGCGGGAAGGGCACCTCGGGGACCAGCACGAAGTTGGCATCCTGGCTGACGACCGCCGCTCCCGCGGCGATGAAGCCCGCATCGCGACCCATGAGCTTCACGACGGAGATGCCCTTGGGCGCCCCGTGGGCTTCGACGTGGGCCCCGCGCAGCACCTCGCCCGCCACCTCCAGGGCCGTGGCGTGGCCGAAGCTCAGCCACACGAAGGGCACGTCGTTGTCGATGGTCTTGGGAATGCCCACGACGGACTTGGCCAGGCCCCGCTTCTCGATCTCCTGCTGGATCGCGTGAGCACCGCGCTGCGTGCCGTCGCCGCCGATGCAAAACAGGATGTCGATGCCCCGAGCCTCGAGGAAGTTGACGACCGTGGCCGGCTCCTGCGGTCCGCGGGAGCTGCCGAGTACGGTTCCTCCCAGCTGGTGGATCGTGTGCACGTAGTCGGGCGTCAACGCCACGGGCTCCAGGCCGTTGGCCGGGCTCAGCCCGGCATAGCCGTTGCGGATCCCCAGGACGCTGCGCACCCCGTAGTTGTGGAACAGCTCGAGCGTGGCCGAGCGGATCACGTTGTTCAGGCCGGGAGAAAGGCCGCCGCAGGTTACGAAAGCGGCGGTCGTCTCGGCGGGCTCGAAGAAGATCCGCTCCCGGGGGCCGGCGCGTTCGAACCGGAAGCTCTCGCCTCCGGCTTCGTCCTCGAAGAGGATTCGGGCGTCGTCGCCTATGAAGGTGCGGCCCTTGACCCGCAGCGGCGATTCGAAGTGAGGCTCGCCCAGCGAGGATGCGCGGAGCTCGGTGGTCATGGGTCGGCACCTCCTGGGGACGGCTGGGCGCAGTCTATCCCACGAAGCCGGGGCGTGCGCCGCTCTAGCCAGGTGTGGGAGTGCGGCGGCGTGTCTGGTAGCCTCGGCGCGTGTCCGAAGGAGCCGACGTTGAGTGGACGGAGTTCGAGGCGGTTCTCTTCGACCTCGACGGGGTGCTGACGGATACCGCCAGCATCCATTTCGCCTGCTGGCAGCGGACCTTCGACGAGTTCCTGCGCGCGCGCTCCGAGGCCGGCGGCGAGTCCTTCGTGCCGTTCGGCAAGTCCGACTACCTGGCCCACGTCGACGGCAAGCGGCGCTACGACGGCGTCCGCGACTTCCTGCTCTCGCGAGGGATCGAGCTGCCCGAAGGGGACTCCGACGACGCGCCGGATCGCGAGACCGTGTGCGGGGTCGGAAACCGCAAGAACGTCCTGGTCAACGAGGCCCTCACCACCCAGCCCATCGACGTCTACGAGGCCTCCGTGGCGCTGGTTCGGGACCTGCGCAACGCCGGCGTGAAGACGGCCGTGGTCTCGTCCAGCGCCAACTGCTCCACGATCCTGCGCGCGGCAGGTCTGGAGAAGCTCTTCGACGTGCGCGTGGATGGGGTGGTGGCGGCCGAGCGGGACCTGCCCGGCAAGCCCGCTCCGGATACCTTCCTGGAGGCGGCGCGCGAGCTGGGCGTCGAGCCGGCCCGGGCCGTGGTGGTGGAGGATGCCATCTCCGGGGTGCAGGCCGGTCGCAGCGGCGCGTTCGGACTGGTGGTCGGCATCGCGCGCCACGATGAGCCCGAGCGCCTGCGCCGGGAGGGCGCCGACGTGGTCGTGACCGATCTCGCAGAAATCCCCTTCTGAGGACCGGCCATGCTTCAGCGCCAGCTCGAACTTCCGCCGCGCCACGTCTATCCCCCCGACGAGTGGAGGCTCGTCGAACGGGAGTTCTATCCGCGGCGCATGGCCCAGTTCGAGACGCTCTTCAGCACGTCGAACGGCTACCTGGGAATCCGCGGCGCCCACGAGGAGGGCGAGCCGGCCTTCCAGAACGCCACGTTGATCAGCGGCTTCCACGAGACCTGGCCCATCGCCCACGCCGAAGAGGCCTACGGCTTCGCCAAGACGGGTCAGACCCTGGTCAATGCGCCCGACGCCAAGCGCATGCGCCTGTACGTGGACGACGAACCCTTCTCGCTGCGACACGCCAACCTGAAGGGGTACGAGCGTGTGCTCGACATGCGAACCGGCATCCTGCACCGGGAAATCCTCTGGGAGCTGGCCTCCGGAAAGCTGGTCTCGATCAAATCTCGGCGGCTGGTGTCCCTGGAACATCGCCACCTGGCCGCGCTGGAGTACGAGGTCACGGTCCTGAACGCCGACGTGCCCGTGGTGATCTCCTCCGAGCTCGTCTACGAGCCCCACGACTCGCTTCCCGAAAGCGCGGACCCGCGCGTGGCGCGCGCCTTCGACGGGCGGGTCATGCACTGCCGGCTCCAGCGTTCACGCGGGCCGCGGCTGGTGATGGGCTACGAGACCGAGCGCAGCGGCATGACCCTGGGCTGCGCCGTGGACCACGTCATCAGCAGCGAGCGCCAGGCGCGGACCGAGACGCGAGAGCGGGAGGACCACTCCCGAGTGATCATCTCCGTCGATGTGCGGGCCGGGGAGTCGGTCCGCGTCACCAAGTTCATGAGCTACCACAGCTCTCGCACCTCGCCCGCCGACGAGCTCTGCGAGCGCACGGAGCGGACCCTCGACCGGGCCATGACGGGCGGCTTCGAGGCGTTGTGCGAGGGCCAGCGCCGCTTCGTCCAGGCTTTCTGGGAGCGAAGCGACATCCAAGTGCGCGGCAAGCCCGATGCGGACATCTCGAGCGAGGTATTGGGCTCCTGGGAGCAGTCGCAACAGGTCCTGCGCGTGAACCTTTTTCACATCCTCCAGGCCACGGCCCGGGCCGAGGGCGTCGGCGTTCCCGCCAAGGGCCTCACCGGCATGGGCTACGAGGGCCACTACTTCTGGGACACCGAGATCTACGTCCTGCCCTTCCTGATCTACACCGAGCCCCGGATCGCCAAGAACCTGCTTCAGCACCGCTTCGGCCTCCTGGAGCACGCCCGGGAGCGGGCCCGCGAGCTGAACCAGAAAGGGGCGCTCTTCGCCTGGCGCACCATCAATGGCGAGGAGGCGTCGGCGTACTACGCCGCCGGCACGGCGCAATACCACATCAACGCCGACATCGTGTACGCCCTGCGCAAGTACGTGGAGGCCACGGGCGACGAAGCCTTCCTCTACGAGTCCGGCGCCGAGGTCCTGGTGGAGACCGCGCGGCTGTGGCGCGACCTGGGCTTCTTCAGTGAGCAGAGGGACGGGCGCTTCTGCATCGTCGGGGTGACCGGGCCGGACGAGTACAACACGGTCGTGAACAACAACACCTTCACCAACCTGATGGCCCGCGAGAATCTGTGGTTCGCGGCGCAGGTCGTGGAGCGCATGCGGACCGACGAGCACGAGCGCTACGAGTCCCTGATCCACCGGACGGGGCTCGTGGAGTCGGAGGTCGACGAGTGGCGGAGGGCGGCGGACCGCATGTTCCTGCCCTACGACGAGGATGCGGGGATCCACATCCAGGACGATCACTTCCCGTTCCGCAAGCCGTGGGACTTCGAGAATACGCCTCCCGAGAAGTACCCGCTGCTGCTCCACTACCACCCGCTGGAGATCTATCGGCATCGCGTGATCAAGCAGGCCGACGTGGTGCTGGCGATGTTCCTGCTGGGCGACGAGTTCTCCCTGGAAGAGAAGCGACGGAACTTCGACTACTACGATCCGCTGACCACCGGCGACTCATCGCTCTCGGTCTGCATCCAGAGCATCATGGCTCGAGAGGTGGGCCTCGACGCGAAGGCCCGTCAGTACCTGAGCTACGCGGCCCTGATGGACTACGCCGATATCGGTGGCAACGTGAACGACGGCTGCCACATCGCCTCCATGGGCGGCACCTGGATGGCCGTGGTGCACGGGCTGTCGGGCTTCCGCGACTACGACGGCAGCTTCAGCTTCGCGCCGCGGGTGCCGGGTGACATCGAGAGCGTGTCTTTCCGGCTTACGCTGCGCGGCTGCCTGCTGGCGGTGGAGCTGAGCCAGGAGCAGGCGACCTACAGCCTGCTGGAAGGCGAGACGCTCGCCTTCCGCCACGAGGGAGAGAAGGTCGAGCTGGTGGCCGGAACGCCCGCGTCCCTGCCCATCACGCGCCGCCGCGCCGCCGCCTGAGGTGACCCCGCGGGTCCGCAACCCGTGGTGGATGCCTCCCTTCCTGGGCCGCGTCCCTCAGGGCCTGGAGCGCTCGCACGTGTCCCTGCTGGGGCTGATCGCCCTGGGGCTGCTGTTCGAGCAGTACGACCTCTCGATCATCAACTCGGCGATCAAGCACATCGCCGACGACCTGGGCATGGCCGTCGAGGACATCGGCTACTACACGGGCGCGGTCCGGCTGGGGGGTCTGCTCACCTTTCTGTTGGTTCCGTTCGCGGACCGCGTCGGGCGCCGGCGCATGTTCCTGCTGGCGTTGGTGGGTATGAGCGTGCTCACGCTGGCGACCGCGTTCGTTCTCACGCCCGTGCAGTACGTGCTGGTGCAGGTTGCGGCCCGCGCGTTCCTCTTCACCGCGTCGGTGCTCGGTGTGGTGATCCTGGTGGAGGAGTTCCCGGCCGCGCACCGGGGCTGGGGCCTCGGCATGCTGGTGGCGGTCTCCGCCTTCGGGTACGGGATCGGCACCGGGCTGTTCGCCGCCGTGGACGCGCTTCCCTTCGGCTGGCGTGCCCTCTACGCAATGGGGGTGGGGCCGCTCCTGCTGCTGCCGCTCTTCCGCCGCCGCCTGGAGGAGACGGCGCGCTTTCGTCGGCAGAGCGAGGAGGGAGAGGCGTCGGCGGGCTGGCTGACTCCCATCGTGAAGCTGGCGCGCACGCACCCGACGCGGGCCGCGGCGATGGGCACGGCCGGATTCCTGGGCGCCGTGGGGACGATCGGCGTCTTCCAGTACCTGTCGCCCTACGTGCAGACCGTGCACGGCTGGGCGCCGTGGCAGTTCTCCGCCATGGTGATCGGCGGGGGCTTCCTGGGCATCCTGGGCAACGTGGTGGCGGGCCGCCTCTCGGACCGCATCGGCCGTCGGCGCGTGGGATTCGTCGCCTTCCTCCTCTATCCCGCGGCCGCGTACGCCATCTATCACGGTGCGAGCCATACGCTGGTGCTGGCGTGGATCGCGCTCACGTTCTTCGGAACCGCGGGGGACGTGGTGATGCGGGCGCTGTCCTCGGAGGTGTTTCCGACCTCCCACCGCAGCACCGCCATGGGCTTCATGATCCTGCTCCAGAGCCTGGGTTGGAGCGTGGGCCTGGTGCTGGTGAGCGCGGGTGCCGGCGCCGGTCTCGAGGTGGCGAGCATGGTGAGCGGCATGTCGCTGGCCATGAGCCTGGGAGCCTTCGCGTTCCTGTTCGTGCCGGAGAGCGGG
>JAFDET010000294.1 GCA_019310195.1 Deltaproteobacteria bacterium | reverse complement strand
CGGGAGCTCGACCCTGGGCCCCGGCCTGCGCGTGCGGCACCCGATCTTCGGGGAGGGCACCGTGATGCAGGTGGCGGGCTCCGGGCAGGGCCAGAAGCTCCGCATCCGCTTCGATCGCGTGGGCATCAAGACGGTCCTGGTCCGCTTCGCGAACCTCGAGGTCGTCTAGCGCGCCAGCGAGGCCAGGAAGCCGGCCACGCGCTTCCGCGCCTGCTGCGTCGTGGCCTCGTCGTACGTGGACTCGTAGTCGCCACGCGTGTCGAAGGCGTCGAAGCCGTGATCGACCCCCGGATAGACGTGCTTCGCCACGGGCAGGCCTCGGGCCGCCAGCGCATCGATCACTTCGAGGCAGTCCTCGATGGGCGTGATCGAGTCGTTCTCCGAGAGCAGGAACAGTGCCGGCTTCGGCAGCGACCAGTGGCCGGGCGAGCGCGCCCCGAACGAGCAGTAGGGGTAGAAGAGCACCGCGCCGGCTACGCCGGCGAACGGGTCGGCGGGCACCTGGCTCAGGTTCGTGGGCCGGCTCTGCGGCGGGTCCATGGCCAGCAGGTCCATCACCGCATAGCTGCCGTGGGACCAGCCCATGAGCACGATGCGACGCGGATCCACGAAGTCCATGCGGCGCGCATCGTCGATGCTGACCAGCACGTCGCCTGCGCGCTCCGGGCCCAGCAACGCCCGGCCCGCGCACACCGTCTGCCAGGTGAGGCCGCGGCCCGCGTAGCTGTCCACCGCCACCGACGCCCAGCCCTGTTCGGCCAGGAAATCTCCCCAGGCCACGTTGTGATCGCGCAGGCCGCCGCAACCGTGGAAGAGCAGGGCGGTGGGAAAGGGGCCCTCGCCGTCGGGCTTGAAGATCCGATCGTGGCCGCGGAGCAGAGCGGAGATCTCGGCGGGGGCCACGTCCTCTACGTGCCAGCCGGCCAGCAGTGCGTAGCCGCCCAGTACGACGGCGCCCACCAGGCTTGCCAGTCCCCAGAGCAGAAGCCGAAGTCCGCGGTTCACGGGGTTGTCTCCTCGGGCGGGCCCTTCAGCTCCACCGTGTTGCCATCGGGATCGCGCACGTACATGGAGGGGCCGTTGCCCCGCGCGCCGTAGCGGGCGGCCACGTCGCCCGGCTCGATGCCGTGCGCTTCCAGGTGGGCGCGCAACGCGTCGGGCTCGAAGCGCTCGATCTGCAGCGCCACGTGATCCATGTTGCGGGCGTCGTCGATCGGCGTTCCGCCACCCGCTCGTCCGAGCGGGGAGTCGAGCGGCACCAGGTCGATCAGCGCGCTGCCCGCTCGCAGCTGCACCAGCCCGAGCTCGTCGAGGCGTCTTTCCACGGCGCAGCCGAGGGCGGTTTCGTAGAAGGCCAGGGAACGCTCCAGGTTCGCCACGCGCAGCACCACGTGGTCGATTCCGAGCACGCGGATTGCCGCCACCTCGCTCAGCCTCGCCGGTAGGTGGTTTCGAGCGCCCGGCGCCGTCGATGGCGCTCGAAGGCCAGCTCGATCAGGCGGTCGAGGAGGGCGGGGTAGGGGAGCCCCGTTGCATCCCAGAGGCGCGGGTACATGGAGGCGTCCGTGAACCCGGGCAAGCTGTTCAGCTCGTTCACGAACCACTCGCCGCTGCCGCGCTCCAGGAAGAAGTCCACGCGTGCCATTCCGCAGCCTTCCACGGCGCGGTAGGCGTCGCAGGCCAGTCGGCGCACCGTTTCCACCTGCCGGGGCTCCAGCTCGGCGGGCACTGCCAGCTCGGTTTCCTCGTCCACGTACTTGGACTCGTAGTCGTAGAACTCCGAGCGGGGCACGATCTCGCCGGGAAGCGAGGCCTCCGGTTCCCGGTCTCCCAGGACGGCGACTTCGATCTCGCGTCCGTCGATGGCCCGCTCCACGAGGATCTTCTCGTCGTAGCGCGCGGCGTCCCGCAGTGCGGGCAGCAGCTCCTCGCGCGTCTTGACCTTGTGGGTTCCCACCGACGAGCCCAGGTTTGCGGGCTTGACGAAGACCGGCGGTGCCAGCTCGCCGAACGCCCGAGCCTCGACGGCGTCCGGGTCGCCCAGCTCGGCGGCGTCGACGCACACCCAGGGCACCACGGCGATCCCGGCCTGGAGCAGCAGGCGCTTGGTCACGTCCTTGTCCATCTGGACCGCCGAAGCCAGGACACCGGCCCCGACGTAGGGGACGTCCGCCAGCTCGAGGAAGCCCTGGAGCGCGCCGTCCTCGCCGCCGGTCCCGTGGATGATGGGAAAGATGACGTCCACCGGACGCCCGTCGGAGGGGTCGCCGCCCAGACGCTCGATCGCGAGCGTGCCCGGCAGGGCGGGCAGGTCGTGCTCCGCCTGCGCCGTCTCCTCGGGAAGCATTCCGACGCTGCCGATGCGCCAGGCCCCGTCGTGCCCGACACAGATGGGTAGGACCTCGTAGCGCGACGGGTCGAGCGCCTGGAGGATGGAGGAGGCCGAGGCGATCGATACTTCGTGCTCCACGGAACGTCCGCCGAAGAGCAATCCCACGCGAAGCTTGGCCATCCAACCCCCTCGGACGAAGAATACTAGCCCGCCCCGAGGTTCGCTTGACCAGCCCGAGGCCGCCTCTTACCCTCGCCTCGTGTCCTCCATCTCGCCGGAACTGCAACGGAAAGACGAGGCCCTTCGCCGGGGTCTGGAGAGCGCCGGCCGTGTCGTGGTCGCCTTCTCGGGAGGCGTGGACTCGAGCTACCTGGCCTGGGCCGCTCACCGGGCGCTCCGCGAGGGATCCCTGGCGGTGACCGCCGTCTCGGCGTCGTATCCCGCCAGCCATCGCGAGCTGGCCGAGCAGATCGTGCGCGACTTCTCCATCCCGCATCGCTTCGTGGACACCCGCGAGATGGACAATCCGGCCTACCGCGCCAACAATGCGGACCGCTGCTACCACTGCAAGACCGAGCTCTTCGACGTGCTGGATGGCGTGGTCGAGCGGATCGGCTTCGACGCCGTGGCCTACGGCATCAACACCGACGACACCAGCGACTTCCGGCCCGGCCACCGCGCGGCCCACGAGCACCGTGTGCTGTCGCCCTTCCTCGACGCCGGCCTCTCGAAGGGCGAGATCCGGGCGCTCTCCCGCGAGGCCGGCCTGCCGACGGCCGACCTGCCGGCATCGGCGTGCCTGTCGTCGCGGCTTCCCTACGGCACCGAAGTCACGTCCGAGCGGTTGCACCAGGTGGAGGCGGGAGAGGAGGCGCTGCGGGGGCTGGGCTTCCGCCAGGTCCGCCTACGCCACCACGGTGAGCTGGCCCGCATCGAGATCGATCCCACGGAGCTGGCCCGAGCGCTGGATCCCGACATGGCGACGCGCATCGTTGCGGCCGTGAAGCCCCTCGGCTTCCGCTACGTGTCGCTCGATCTGGAGGGCTACCGCAGCGGCTCGCTCAACGAGGTGCTCTTCCTCCATTCGGTCCGGTCCGAGGACTGAGCGTGGACGCGCCGCTGGAGTGTGCGGGGGTGCCCCGCGACCTGGGTGTGGCCCAGGGCTCGGCGTTCGGCCACGAAGTCCGCGCGCACGCGGGTACGGCGCGTCTGCTGGAAGGGCTGTCGCGGCCGGCGCAGGAGCTGGCCCGGCTGGACCGAGACCTCTGGCGTCACCACCCGCAACTGGCCGAACGCGTGACCGGCCTGGCGCTGGCCGCCGGAGCTTCGCGGCGCGGGGTCCTGCGAGGCCTGTCCGAGGCCGGGGGCGCGCCGAGCGAAGCCGTGGCGCTGGTCGCGGCCACGGGCGCCGCGCCGCCGCGGATCTGGTGTCGCTTCCGCGGCGACGCCGCCTCGGGCGCGCCCCGGATTCGGATCGATCGGCCGGACGCGGGAATCGCCGCTCTGGTGGCCGCGCCGGCCTGGCTGCCGGCCGCGGTCTGTGGCGTCAATCAGGCGGGGCTCGCCGTCGCCGTGTCCGCGCCCG
>JAFDET010000061.1 GCA_019310195.1 Deltaproteobacteria bacterium | reverse complement strand
GGCACCCGTACCTGCTGAACGAGCTGTCGCAGGCCCTGTTCGGCTTCCAACGGGACCAGGAGACCCTGCACGTCTCCGATCGCGTCGTCACGATGGTCTACACCGAGTTCGGTCGCCGCGCCTACCAGAACGACTCCGGAAACAACGCGGGCACGGACCACGGCCGCGGTGGATCGGTGATGCTTCTGGGAGACGGGGTGGCCGGCGGCCTGCACGGAGGCGTGCCCGCGCTGGACGACTTGGACAACCACGGCAACCTGAAGATCAACGTGGACTTCCGGAGCGTCTACGCGGCCATCATCGACGACTGGCTCGGCGCCGACCACACGGCCGTGCTGCCGGGCGGACCGTTCACGCCGGCGCCCGTGATCGCGTAGCCCGCTAGCGCAGCGGCAGCGCGCTGCCGTCCAGATCGCCGGGTGTGGGAATGCCGAGCAGGGCGGCCAGAGTGGGTGCCAGGTCCACGACGGAAGCGCGACCGCGCACCACACCCGGCACCACGCCGGCGCCCGCTACGACCAGCGGCACGGCCCGGTCGTAGCGGTAGGGCGAGCCGTGGCTGGTGCCGGCGGAGTACGGACTCACCAGGCAGTCCGGGATCGTCTGCACCACCATGTCGCCGCCCCGGGTCGGGTGGTGCGAGTTGCGGTAGAGCGAGGCGAACGGCTCCGGGCCGTCGCCGGCGGCGATCTCGGCGGCCGTCCACACCCGGGCCACCACGGGCTGGGCCTCGAAGAAGCGCCGGGCCCGGCCCAGGATCGCATCGGGAGGCACGCCGGTGGCTCGCGAGCGGACATCGTTCACCGTGAAGCGAGTGCCCGCCTCGTGGATCCAGGGCCCGGCTTCGGCTCCTTCGACGCCGAAGGCCTCGTCCAGGTTGGTGCCCAGGGCGGCCAGCAGTCCGCGCGCGTCCACCCGGCCGCCCAGGATGGGGCAGTTCGAAAGGCCGGACTCCGAGAGCCACTCCGGCAGGGCCAGCACCCCGTGATCGGAGGTCAGGGCCACCACCAAGCCCTCGCGCCCGACCTGCGCCTCGAGGGCGTCGAGGAAGCGGCCCAGGGAACGGTCGAGCCGGAGCAGGGCATCCCTCGACTCCTGGCTCCAAGGCCCGTAGTAGTGGCCCACCAGATCGGCCGCGGAGAGCGAGACGGCCAGCAGGTCCGGCACCGGATCGTCGCCCAGCCCCTCCCGGGAGACCAGCGCACGGGCGAAGTCGAGGGTCACGTCGTCCAGATAGGGGGTGACCGACAGGCGCTCCAGGGTCTGTGCCCGCTCGGCCCCCGCCAGCGGGTGGGGCGAGGTGGCGGAGAAGCGATCCATCTCGCGCGGATGCGGGTCGGGGCGCGCCCCGTTGGCCGGGCTGCCCGTGGCGTGCTGCCACTCGGCCGGCAGCGCGGCCACGAACCCCGAGGCGCCCTTCCCGTTGAAGCGCTCGACCCACTCGGGCAGCGCCTCCCGGTACCAGCGGCTGGTGGTGAAGCCCAGAGCCTCCGTGCGGTCCAGCCAGTACGCCGCGTCGGGGCGCTGTCCGCCCAGGCCGATGGCGGCCCGGTCCTTCGCCGAGACCGAGAAGACCTTCGCCTCGGGATGGGCCCACTTGAGCCAGTCGCCCAGGGCCGTGGCCCCGATCGCGTGGGGCGAGCGGCCCTGGCTCCCGCCCAGCGTGCGGGCCTCCGGCGACGGATCGTCCACGCAGTAGAAGCGCTCACCGGCCTCGGCGTCGACCCACTCGTTTCCGGGGACGCCGACGGGACCGGGATGGCGCCCGGTGGACGCGGCCACGTGGCCGGGACACGTCTCGGTGAAGGCGTGATCGAGTGCCGCGTCGGCAAAGACGCGGCCCTCGCGCGCGAGCCGCCCCAGGCCGCCCGGCAGCTCCGGGTCCAGGCGGTCGGCCCGCAACTGGTCCACCACCAGGAGCAGGACCAGACGCGGCTCACTCGCGGGCGCTCTGCACCCCGCTCCCAGCAACACCCACACGAGCCCCGCAACGAGGCCCGCGTGGCTCAATCGTCTCGACAATCCCGGCAATGACCGTAGAGCTCGTGACGATGGCGCAGGATGCGGAAGCCATAGCGGTCCGCGATCTGATCCTGTGCCGATTCAATCATCCCACACTCGAACTCGATGATCCTTCCACAGCGCGTGCACACGAGGTGGTCGTGGTGCTCGTGCATGATCTCGTAACGGGTGATGCCGTCCTCGAAGCGACGCTCCGCAGCCAGGCCCGCATCGCAGAGCAGCTTCATGGTCCGGTAGACGGTCGTGTAGCCGATGTTCGGATGCTTGCCGCGAACCCGCTCGTACAGGTTCTCGGCGGTCGTGTGACCCTCGGCGTCGAGGAACACTTCCAAGATGGCGTCGCGTTGGCGCGTGTGACGAAGATTGTGGTCGTCCAGATAGCGCGCCAGCGACTGTCGTTCGACGTCGTGGGCCATCCCGCGCGACTCTACGAGACGGACCGGGACGGGGCAAGTCACCGCGTTCACGCGCCCAACAGGTCCTCGGCGGCGCCGGCGATCTCGTCGTCGGGATCCTCGGCCAGCAGCCGCAGCTGACTGCGGAAGCCGGCTCCCAGCGCGACCGGCTCCTGGGCGTGGGCCTCCGCCAGCGCCGTGAGGGCGCCGGCCACCAACTCGCGCTCACCGCAGTCCAGGAACATCGAGACCAGCTCCGGATCACGAGGAAAGCCCACGGCGTCGCGGTAGGCGACGCAGGCCTCGGCCAACTGCGCGGTCCCATGGGCCTCGCGCACGGCCCGCGCCAGGCGCTCGCTCTCGGCCCCGCCGCCGTCCTGGGCAAACAGGCCGTCGATCTGCTTCAGGTACGTCTGGGCTGCTTGGCGGGAGCGCGCCTCGGCCGCCTTGCCGCGCGGCTTGCGCTCATCGGACCGATGCCCCGAGCCGTCGCGCATGCGGTCGATCTCACGCCAGCTGCGGCGCGGCCGCTCGTCGTCGCCGCCGCTCATCGCCCCAGCTCGCGGTCGAGAAGCTCCAGGTTGCTGCGAGCGCTCGGGTTGGAGCAGTTGAGGGCCACGGCCCGAGCGAAGGCATCGCGCGCGTCGCGTTTGCGCCCCGCCTGGAGGTAGGCGATGCCCAGGTGGTTCTGGACCTCGCCGGACGCCGGCATCAGCACCGCCGCCTGCTCGAGATCGCCGATCGCCTGCTCGGTCCGGCCCGCGTCCAGGGCCCGGGTCCCGTCGGCGTAGAGCCGCGTGGCCCGCCACGGGGAGCAGGCGGGGAGCAAGAGGGCCAGCAGAGCGATTGCGAGAGCGCGGCGCACTTCGACCCTTGTACCTCATCGGTTGCTGCCCGCAATCGCCGGTGGTAGGGTGGTCCGATCGCGCGCCGGCTGCGCGAGGGAGCCTTCGATGAATGGCGTCTGCATGACCCGGAACCGGATGGGTGGCGTGAACCGCGTCATCCAGAAGGAAACCCTGCGCGCTCGCCCATGAAGCCAGTCCCGTGAGAACGGAGCCACCGGAGGCCGCGAGCGCAAGGCAGCTCGCGGCCTCCGGCGTTTCGGGATGGAGCTTCGAACATGGCCACACTGGCCGAGACCACAGAGAGGACCGACCCCCGGGGCATTCCGGGCGGACTGCGCGAGGTGGCGTCCCTCGCCTACCCGGTGGTGCTGACCAACCTGTCGGTCACGCTGCTGCAGCTGGTGGACACCGCCTTCGTGGGACGCCTCGGCGCCACCCCGCTGGGCGGCGTGGGCTACGGCGGCATCTGGTACTGGACCGCCCTGTGCTTCTTCATGGGCACGTCCACGGGCGTGCAGACCTTCGTCTCGCAGGCGCACGGCGGGGGACGCGAGCGTGAGTGCGGCGCCTGGGCCTGGCAGGCGCTCTACACGCTGGTCCCGTTGGCTGGCCTGGCGCTCGGGCTCTTCGCCTGGGTCTTCCCGACGCTGATCGGGCTGCTCGGCCCCTCGGCGGACCTTCAGGCCGTGGCCGGGGACTACGTGCGCCCGCGCTCGCTGGGTGCCATGGGCGCGGTCACCGGCATGGCGCTGGCGTCGTTCTTCCGCGGCATCGGTGACACCCGCACACCGCTCTACGCGATGCTCGTCGCCAACCTGGTCAACTTCGTCCTGGACTACGGCCTGATCTTCGGGAAGCTGGGCCTGCCCGAGCTGGGGGTCGCCGGCGCGGGCGCGGCCAGCGCCATCGCCGAGTTCACCTACGCCGGGTTGATGCTGCTCGCCTTCCTCCGCCCGCGTGTGGCCCAGCCCTTTCAGACCGCATCGGTGCCGCCGACGCGAACCTCCGTGCTGCGCCTCGCGCGCATCTCGGCGCCCATCGGTGGGCAGTGGTTCCTGGAGATGATCACGTTCGCCCTCTTCACCAACCTGGTGGCGCGCATGGGCGACCTGCAGATGGCGGCGAGCCAGGCCTTCCTGGCCCTGCTGCATCTGTCATTCATGCAGGTGGTGGGGCTCTCGGTGGCGGCGGGAACCCTGGTGGGACGCTACGTGGGCGCTCACGATCTGGAAGCGGCCGAGCGCAGCTACGCCACGTCGCAACGGCTCGGGCTGGGTGTGGTGGTCGTGGTGGCGGCGCTCTTCCTGGGCATCCCGGGCCTCTTGATGCGGATCTTCACCGAGGACGCCGAGGTGATTCGGCTGGGGCGACCGCTGCTGGCGGTGGGCGCCGCCTTCCAGCTCTTCGACGCCGTGGCGATCGTCGCCAGCGGCTCGCTGCGCGGTGCGGGCGACACCCGCTGGCCCTTCGTCGTGCAGACGACGCTGGCCTGGCTGGCCTTCCTGCCCCTGGCCTGGATCTGCGGCGTGTGGCTCGGCGCCGGCCTGATGGGCGCCTGGCTGGGAGGCTGCGGCTACGTGGCCCTGCTCTCGCTGGCCCTGCGCTGGCGCTGGCGTTCCGGAGCCTGGAAGGGAATGGAGATCTAACCTGCACTGAGGGACGTTCCTGCATAACTGCATTGGGGGTCAGTCCTACCCGCCAGGAGTGGTACTGCGTGCAGTTACGCAGGAACGTCCCTGAACGCAGGAGTGGCACTGGGTGCGGGTTAGAAGTCTTCGGTGGGGAGGCGCAGGCGCGCGACGATGGGGAGGTGGTCCGAGGCGCGGCGCGCGGCCACGGAGTCGTGCGCTTCCACCTCCAGCGTCCGGGCACCGCGGGTGTAGATCCGATCCAGCGCCAGCACGGGCCGGACCGCGGGATAGCTGGCCGGCCATTCCCGGTTGTGATGCTGGTCGTGGGCACGCTCGAGCCGGCGGCTGGCGCGGTCGCGACGCCAGGCGTTCATGTCGCCCAGCAACACCGAAGGCCCCGCGCGCAGCTGCGGGTGCTCCAACAGCAGGTCCACCTGGCGTCGGCGCGTGCGGTCCACCAGAGACATGTGCGTGGCCAGTACGTTGAGGCCCGGACCGCCCGTCAGGTCATCGATGCTCGCGGCCACAGCGACGCGACGCTCGATCCGCGAGGAGGAGATGTCCAGCACCTCCGCTCCTCGGATGGGCCAGCGCGAGAGGATCGCGTTGCCCAGCTGGCCACGACGGTGGATCCGCGTGACGGCGTAGGCCAGGTGGAGCCCCAGTGCGTCGGCCAGGCGCACCAGCGGGTCGTCGCCTTCGAAGGGGCACAGTACCTCCTGAAGGCCGATCACGTCGGCGCCCAGCTCGGAGATCACGAACCCGGCCCGGGACGCGTCGGGGACGGCGCGCCCCGAGAAGCCCGTCCAGCGGTGCACGTTGTAGGTGGCTACGGAAATCTGCCGCGGCATCGGGTCGGTGGTGGAGGGCACCCCCGGCGCGCGCACCAGGCGCAGGTGTGGCGTCTCCAGGATCGCGGGCTGCTCTCGCCGCCTCGCGCTCCGCCGGATCTTCTTGGAACGGGCTCTGGTGCGCCGGAGCGCGGGCATGGGGCGCAGCATACCGGTCGCCTCAGCCGGGCGCAGGCGAGAACCGCAAGCCGCTGCTGTTGGAGGGGTTCTCGACTTGGGGACAAGCGACACCGCGATCCGACCGATACGCTCTGGCGATGGCGAAGCGGACCCGGAGCCCCCTGGGGTCGCTGCTCGACGCGCCCGCGGTGCGGGAGGCGGCGCAGGCCCTGATCGAGGCCGTGGCCCAGGAGGCCGCGACCCGTGCGCTGTCGCCCCAGGCCTACGTCCGGGCGCTCCGCGAGCTGGAGCGCCTGCGGGGCCGTCCCCTGCCCTATCCCCTTCTGTTGGGCCGCAGCGGCCGCGGCGCCCGGGTGCAGCTGGCCGACGGCACCGTGAAGCTCGACTTCATTGGCGGGATCGGGGTCTACGCCATGGGCCACGCGGACCCCGACCTGCTGGAGACGGCGGTGGTGGCCGCGGCCGGCGACGAGGTCTTCCAGGGCCACCTGGCGCCGGGCCCCGAGTACCTGCGCCTGTCCCGGGCACTCCTGCGCCACGCCGGCGACCACCTGAAGCACGTGTGGCTCTCGGTGTCGGGTGCCATGGCCAACGAAAACGCCCTGAAGATGATCCTCCAGAAGCACACGCCCGCCGACCGGATCGTGGTCTTCGAGCGCAGCTTCGCGGGCCGCACCACCACCCTGGCCGAGCTGACCGACAAGCCCGCCTACCGCCAGGGTCTGCCCCTGCGCGGCAACGTGCTGCACGTGCCTTTCTACGACCCCGACGACCCGAACTCCACCGAGAAGAGCCTGACAGCGCTCGACGCGCACCTGGCCCGTCATCCGGGGCGCATCGCAGCCATGCTGTTCGAGCTGGTGCAGGGCGAAGGCGGAATCGAGGCCGCGCCGGCGCCCTTCTTCCGCGCGCTGATGCAGCGTTGCCGCGAGGCGGAGCTGGCGGTCTGGGTGGACGAGGTGCAGACCTTCGCGCGCACCAGCCAGCTGTTCGCGTTCCGCAGCTTCGGCCTGGACGAGTGGGTGGACGTCGTCACCTGCGGCAAAGCGCTTCAAGGCAGCGCGGCGCTCTTCCGCAAGGCCTACAACCCCGGGCCCGGGCTGGTGGCGGGCACCTTCGCCGGCTCGAGCGTGGGCATGGCCGTGGGCACGCGCATCATCGAACGGCTGGAGAGCGAGGGCTATCTCGGCCCCGACGGGCGGCTGGCGGTCCTGGAGGGGCGCGTGGCGCGCCGCTTCGAGAGCCTGGCCCGGGCACTTCCGCGCGCCGTGGGCCGGCGCAGCGGCATCGGCGCCATGCAGGCCTTCGTTCCCTTCGACGGCCGGGCCGAGGTCACCTCCGACGTGCTGCGGGCCTGCTACGACGAGGGGCTCCTGATCTTCAGCGCCGGCGCGAACCCCAGCAAGGTGCGCCTGCTGCTTCCGGTCAACGTCACCGACGAGGAGCTGGAATCCGGCTTCACCATGCTGGAGAAGGCGCTGCGTCGTGTGGCCGAGGAGCGCGACCTGCCGTGTTGATCCTGCGGCCGGTGGAGCGAGGAGACCTCGACGAGCTGCTCGCGCTGGCACGCCTGCTGGACTCGGTCAACCTGCCCGCCGATGCGCCCTTCCTGGAGCAACGCATCGCCCACTCGGAGCGCTCCTTCGCCGACCCCAGCGGCGACTGGCGTCCCGGCCTCTACGTCTTCGTCCTGGAGGACACGGCCGACCGGCGCGTACTGGGCACCTCCATGGTGCGCGCCAAGCACGGCACGCCGGACACTCCCTACTACTACCTCGAGGTCTCCACCGAGGAGCGCCGCAGTACGGAGTTGAACCGCCACTTCGAGCACACCAAGCTCCAGCTCCGCATCAGCACCGACGGCCCCAGCGAGATCGGCGGTCTGGTCCTGCATCCCGACTGGCGCGGCCACCCCGAAAAATGTGGGAAGGCGCTCTCGGTGGTGCGCTTTGCCTGGATCGGCGCGCACCCGGACCGCTTCGAGCGCGAGGTCGTGGCCGAGATGCTCTCGCGCTTCGACGAGGAGGGCCGCAGCCGGCTGTGGGAGGCCTTCGGCGCCCACTTCACCGGTCTTTCCTACCGGGAAGCCGACCACCTGTCGGCGCACAACCCGCACTTCATCGCGGATCTCTTCCCCCAGGACCCGGTCTACGCAACGCTCTTCCCGGAAGAGGTGCGTCAGATCCTGGGCCAGCCCAACGAGACCGCGCGCGCGGCGGTGAGCATCCTGGAGAAGGTGGGATTCCACTACCTGCGCCGGATCGATCCCTTCGACGGCGGGCCGTACTACGGCGCCGCCCGCGACGCCATCGCCTCGGTGCGCGAGCGGCGCGAGCTGGTGCTGCCCAGCGTGCCGGCCGAACGCAGCGCGCAGCCCGAAGGTCCCCTGACCCTGCTCTCGGCCGAAGGCGCCCACGGCTTCCGCGCCGCCGTGCTCTCGCTGGATGCGGAAGGCGCGCCCTTCGTCCCCAAGGACGTGCGCGAGGCGCTGGGCGTGGGGGCCGGCGACCGCGTGAACGTCACGCCGCTGCCGTGACGCTGGTCAGCACCTCACCGGCGAACCCGCGCGACGAGCTGGGGCGCTTCCAGGTGGCCGACGCCGCTGCCGTGGACGAGGCCGTGAGCCGCGCACGCGCTGCGTTCCCGGCCTGGCGCGATGCGGGGCCCGCGGCGCGCGCCTCCGTGCTGCTGCGCTTCCGGGATCTGGCGGCGCGCGGCGCAAACGACCTGGCGCCGCGCATCGCGCGGGAGGTGGGTAAAGCGTTGTGGGACGCGCGCAGCGAGGCGGCGCTGCTGGCGCCCAAGATGGACGTGACCTTGGCCGAGGGCATGGGCTTCGTGACGCCCATCGACGCCGGGCCCGGCGCCCAGGCCCGATTCCAGCCTCGCGGCGTGCTGGCCGTGCTCGGGCCCTTCAACTTTCCCGTACACCTGCCCAACGGCCACATCGCTCCCGCGCTGGCCACAGGCAATAGCGTCGTATTCAAACCCAGCGAGCTGGCGCCGTCCGCAGGCCAGTGGATGACGGACCTGTGGCACGAGGCCGGGCTTCCCGAGGGCGTACTGCAGATCGTTCACGGCGGCGCGGAGATCGGCCGTGCCCTGGCCGCGGCCCCGGTGGATGGAATCCTCTTCACGGGGTCGTGGGGCGCCGGGCGCGCCCTGCGCGAGGCCACCCTCGACCACCCGGAGAAGCTCCTGGCGCTGGAGATGGGCGGCAAGAACGCCATCGTCGTGCTCGACGACGCGGACCTGGAGCTCGCGGTATCCGAGACCGCGCTTTCCATCTGCGCCACCACCGGCCAGCGCTGCAGCTGCGCCAGCCGCATCTTCGTGACACCCGGAATCTTCGACGCCTTTGCAGAGCGGCTGGCAGGCGTCCTGGCCGGCATCCGCATCGGTCCGCCGCTGGAGCCCGGCGCCTTCATGGGGCCCTTGGTCTCCGAGGCCGCGCACGCCAAGGTCCTGCGCTACCGCGCACTGGCGGGCGACGCCGGTGGCCAGCGCATCGACGTGCCCCAGCCGCAGCTCCCGGCCCCGTACCTGGGCCCCGGGCTCGTGCGCTTCGCCGACGCGCGCCAGGACCATGCCTACCACCGCGAGGAGATCTTCGGTCCCGAGGCCGGCCTCTACCCCGTGGACGGCCTGGAGCAGGCGATTACGGCGGTCAACGACGCGGACTTCGGGCTGGTGGCCTCGGTGATGACGGCGAACCGCGCGGCCTTCGAGCACTGCGTCGGCCGCGTGCGCACCGGCCTGCTCAACTGGAACCGTGCCACCGTGGGCGCCAGCGGCAAGCTGCCCTTCGGCGGCCGCGGCCGCAGTGGCAACGATCGGCCGGCCGGCGTTACCGCGACCCTCTACTGCGCCACGCCGCAGGCGCTGCTGGAAGGCTCGGGACGCTTCGACCCGAGCGCCCTGCCTCCGGGGATGCCGCGGCCGTGAGCGCCCGGCGGACCCTCTTGATGGGGGACCCGGCGCACTTCAGTGTGCAGGGCGGCGCCAACCCACACACACGCACGCGCTGGGGAACCCGGCGTCACGTGGACCGCGCCCGGGCCATCGAGCAGTGGCAGCGCCTGCGCGACACCCTGCGCGACCTGGGCGCCCGCGTGGTGGTGGTGCCTCCGGACCCGGCTCAGCCGGGGCTGGTCTACCCCGCCAACGCGGGCTTCCTCAGCGACGTGGACGCGGAGCGGCCTCACGGCGACAAGACCTTCTACCTGTCCAACCTGCTGCCCACCCGGGCCGGTGAGAAGGACCACTACCGGCGCGTGCTGGAAGCCGAGGGCTTCCGGCTGGCGGAGTTCGACGAGCGCCATCGCTTCGAGGGCGAGGCCGACTTCTTTCCGGTGGGCGACGCCTACGTCTTCACCTGCGGCCACCTCGAGCGCCAGCGCTTCGTCCCGGCCCTGCGCTTCCCGCCCTGGCGCCGGATCTACGGCTTCCGCAGCGACGCGCGGCTGGAGCCGCAGCTGACCGCCATCGTGGACCCGAAGCCCGTGCACCGTTTCGAGCTCGTCCTCGAGGCCCACTACCACGGCGACACGGCGCTGTGCGCGTTCGGTCCGCGCCGCGAGCACCTGCTGGCCTACGTGGAGGCCCTGGCCCCGGGCGACCGCACCCGCCTGGTGCAGTGCTTCGGCGACGACACGGTGATTCCGTTGGAGGACGCGGATGCCCAGCGCTACGCCGCCAACGCCTACACGCTGTCGACCGGGGGGGAGTCCTTCCTGGTCATGCCCGGCGGTGTCTCGGCACGCCTGCTGGATCAGATCCGCGAGCGCGGCGTCACGCCCCTGGTCGTGGACGTCTCCGAGTTCCTCAAGAAGGGCGGCGGCTCGGTCAAGTGCATGATCGGGGATCTGGGGGTGGTGGGAGCGGAGGAGAGGGTGGAGGCCGGCGAGGGATAGGGGCCTTTCAGGTTCGTCCGTCCGCAGCCCGCGACGCGATCGCGACGAGGCGCCGGATCGATGTCCACGCCATCGGCTTGTTCCGCTGTCCCCGCCCCGCGTACCTTGGCTACGGTAGCGGCGTCGGCGGTCAGCGGGGGCATCCGAGAATGCATCAGAGCCACATCGACGTGGGCGCCCTCGTGCGTTCGCGCCGCGGCCACACGCTCGGGCGGAGCGGCGAGAAGCCGCCGCTCTCGTTCGCGATCGCCCTGATCCTGACGGCATCGCTGGTCTCGATGGCCTGGCCGAACTCCGCCTACGCGCAGCAGGAGACAGCCGGCGCGACCGGCTGGAAGTACGACCCCGAGTACGCCCAGGACATCATGGAGACCTGCGCCGCCTGCCACGGTCGGAACGGCCAGGGAGGCAAGGACGGCGAATACCCCCGGATCGCGGGCCTGGACGAGAGGTACATCGCCAGGCAGCTGCGCGCGTTCAAGGCCCGCAAGCGGGTCAACATCCCCATGTACCCCTACGCGACCGAGCGCGAGCTGCCTCCGGACGACGTCCGCGAAATCTCCCGCCTGCTGTCCGAGATCGAGCTGCCTACCACGATGCCGCCGCCCGACGAGACGATGAGCGCGCTGGACCGGCTGCGCGCGGCCCAGGCGGTGTTCCAGATTCCACGGGTCGAGGGCGGGAACGTCGAGCGGGGCGCCGAGATCTACGAGGAGGAGTGCAGCGAATGCCACGGCGAGGGAGGGTGGGGCGATGACGACACCCCGCAGCTCGCGGGCCAGCACACCAACTACCTGCGGCGGCAGATTGTCAACTTCCAGTCGGGCGAGCGCGTGAACGAAGACATGGACGGCGTCTTCGAGTCCATCAGCAAGCAGGATCTGGAGGATGTCTTCGCCTATCTGGCATCACGGGACGATTGAATCGCGTTGCGCCTGTCGGGCCGACGCACTTACCGCCCCTGGGCCGGCGAGGACCCGTAGACAAGGACCCGCCGCCAGGCCCACCCGTCCGGAGGCGAAGAGGAAGGCCGTCGAGAAGCCACTGGCCGCGCTTCTTTGGGTCCCGCGCCAAGGGCATGATCGGCGACCTGGGGCTGGTGGGGCGTTCGCAGACGTCCGTCTAGCCCCGATCGAGGAGCAGGTAGCCGGGGAGATCCAAGAGCCGAAGCGCCGGGCGCAGCAGCGCCGGAAGCAGCGGAAGGGCAGCGTCGGGGTCCAGGATGCGCGGGTTCGTCAGCGTGGCCGCTCGCCCGGTGGTCGTAAGCGTGCACTCGCCGGCCGCGAGCACGTTGAGGCACCAGTCGGTGTCCGTCCCGTAGGGAAGCGGCGTCACGTAACCATGTTCGGCGGGGATGGCGAGCACCGGCGTCCGGTACGAGCGCCCGCTCTTGCGCCCCACATGCTGGATCATTCCGAGGGGCGGGACGACGCCCGCAAGCGGCCGCATCAGCGGATTCGTGAACGCGCGGTTGACGCTGCGCATGACCCGGGGCATCTGCACACTCTGAGAATAGCACTCGCCGACGGGGCTACCCGGAGGTCCGTTGCAGGAGGCCGGCCAGGCGCCAGGGCAATGCATCGAAGCTGCCGCGTGGTAACCCGATCAGCGCGTGTAGGGCGCGGCTAGTGACCGCGGCGCCGGCCTGCCCGGAGCGCAAGGCCGCCCGCGAGCAGCAGCCAGACCAGCCCGGGCTCCGGCACCAGCCCGAGGAAAGCAACGGTGGAGAAGGAGGCGG
>JAFDET010000060.1 GCA_019310195.1 Deltaproteobacteria bacterium | reverse complement strand
CGTGGGCATCGTGGCGCGGATGCAGCCTCGGCGTCGTTTCGATCTGCTGCTGGACGCCGCCGAGCGGCTCTTCGCCCGCGACCCGCGTGCGCGCCTGCTGGTGGTGGGCCGCGGGACCCACCGCGAGGCGGTGGCCGAGGCCCCGGCGCGGCGCCGTGGGCTGCGAGATCGGGTGGTCTTCGCCGGCTACCGGGGGGACGACTACCTGGAGACGATCCGAGCGATCGACGTGTTCACCCTGCTCGTACCCGGCACCGATGGAACGTGCCGTGCGGTGCTCGAGGCCGCCGCATGTGCGATCCCCGCGGTGGTGACGCGCCGCGGAGCATTGCCGGAGATCGTGGCGGACGGGGAGACGGGCTTCGTGGTCGACGAGGACCCGGACGCGCTGGCCGCCGCCTGGGAGCGCTTGTTGCACGACGACGCCCGCCGCGCGCTGGGCGAGGCTGCCGCGCGGAGGGCGCGCACGCTCTTCGCGCCCGCGGGCCTGGCCGAGGGGGTCGAGGCGCTGTACCGCGCTGTGTTGGAGAAGGCGTGAGCGTGGCGCTCTTTGTGCCCGGGCGCCTGTGCCTCCTGGGCGAGCACTCGGACTGGGCCGGCGGCTACCGCGAGCGCTTTCCCGAGATCGCGCCCGGGCTGTGCCTCGTCACCGGCACCGATCCCGGCCTGCACGCCGAGGTCGAGCCGATGGAAGGTGCCCTCGAGATCGAAGCCTGGCTCCCCGACGGCACGCGGCAGGGGCCCGAGCGCTTTCCGCTGGAGCCGGCGGCGCTGGACTTCGCCGCGCGTTCCGGCGGCTTCTTCAGCTATGCCGCCGGTGTGGCCTGCGAAGTCCTGGAGCATCACCGGCCGGGCGGCTTGCGCATCGCGATACGCGCCGACCTGCCGGTGGGCCGCGGGCTCTCGTCTTCGGCCGCGGTGTGCGTGCTGGTGGCGCGGGCCTTCGCTCGCGTACACGACCTCTCGCTCTCGGTGGACGACGAAATGGAGCTGGCTTACGCCGGCGAGCGTCGCACCGGCTCGGTCTGCGGGCGCATGGACCAGATCTGCGCCTACGGGCACCGGCCCTCGCTGATGCACTTCGACGGACCCACGCTGCAGGTGGAGCCCCTGCTGCCGGGCGGGACGATCCCGATGCTGGTAGTGGATCTGCGTCGCGGCAAGGACACGCGCCGCATCCTGGCGGACCTCAACGCGTGCTTCCCCGACGCCCCCGGAGCCGTGGCGCGGGGCGTGCGCGAGGCGTTGGGTGAGGCGAATCGAGTGCTGGTGCAGCGCGGCCGCGCGGCGCTGGAGGCCGGTGACGCGCGCGGATTGGGCGAGCTGATGCGCGAGGCCCAAGCTTTTTTCGACGAGCGCATCGCTCCCGCGTCGCCCGAGCAGCTGCGTGCGCCGGGCCTGCGCCAGGTCTTGTCGCATCCTGCGGCTCGCGAGCTGGCCTGGGGCGGCAAGGGCGTGGGCTCCCAGGGCGACGGCTCCGCGCAGCTGGTGGCCCGCGGGCCCGGCGAGCGCGATGCGCTGGCGCAACGTCTGACCGCGGAGCTCGGCGTGCGCTGCTTTCCGGTGACCGTGGCGCCGGTGGAGGAGACGGAGTCCGAGATGCCGGTCCCGCTGCCGTCGCGCCTGGGCTGAGCGCGCCTACGTTTCGGGGCGTTCCACCCGTTCCAGCCGCCACACGAAGTGCTGGGCCAGCAGGCCTTCCAGCGCTGCAGGCACCGCGTAGCGCACCTTGTACTTGCGCCCGCGGCCTGACAGCCGGGCCAGCTTCGAGAGCAGCGACTGCTTGCCGAAGGACGCCCGTGCGGCGATGCGGAAGCCCTCGCGGGCGAAGAGCGTCTCCAGGGTGCGGCGCACGAAGAAGCGGTAGTGGTAGCCCTCCTGCTTGGGCTCGTGTCCCGTCAGCGCTCGCCAGCGATAGGTGAGATGCGCCACGTTGGGCGTCGTCATCACCAGCCAGCCGCCCGGCCGGATCACCCGGGCCAGCTCGGCTACCAGCGCTTCGGCCTCCACGATGTGCTCGATCACCTCGATCAGCGAGGCTCCGTCGAGCGAAGCGTCGCGGAAGGGCAGGGAGCGCCCCAGGTCCGCCACCAGGACCGCCCGCCCACCGGCCCGGCAGGCGCGGGCGTTGTTGGGCTGGCGGTCGAGACCCATGCCCTCGAGGCCCCGCTCGGAGGCCAGCTCCAGGAACTCGGCCTGCCCGCAGCCCAGGTCGAGCCAGCGTCCGCCCTCCGCCGGCAAGAGCCGCGCGGCGTAGCGGTACCAGGCACGTTCGAAGTCTCGGGGGCGGCGCGTCGGGTCGACCACGACGAGGCGCAGGCTACCCCACGGCTCGACCCGACGCCGCCTGGGCCCGGCGGCGCCTCCGTTGGCGCATGGAGCCGCGCGCGGATTCCCGCAACTGCGAGTTTCTCTGAACGTCGTCCGTGGGCCCGCGAGCGGTGCTCGATGACGAGCAGGCGCGCCAGTGGAACGAGTTCGGCTACTTCCTGCTGCGCGATGCCTTCACGGCCGACGAGGTGGCGTCGTTCACCGCGGAGATCGACCCATTCAGGTGCAGGTGTCCGCGCTCCGGGGCGCGCGCCCCGGCGGCAAGGCCTTCATCGCCGAGCAGGGGAACATCGCCTTCTGCCCCAACCGGGTGCTGGGTTCGCGGTGCCTGCGGGAGTTCTGTACGCACCGCCTGCTTCGGAGCTGGGCCACGACCTGATCGGGCCCGACGTGCGCCTCTACTGGGAGCAAGCGGTGTACAAGTACCCGGAGCGCCCGCGCCGCTTCCGCTGGCATCAGGACAACGGCTACACCTACGTGAAGCCGCAGCAGTACGTCACCTGCTGGGTGGCGTTGAGCGACGCGATGCGCGACAGCGGCTGTCCCTGGGGGCGCCCGGTTACCGCATCCGGGTAGGGATCAGGCCGGCGCGTCGGCTCCCGGGGGAGCCGGAGGGCTAGCCCAGATCGGCGGCGATTCGCTCCGCACTGCGCCAGCCCAGCAGGACGTCACCCTCCACGCCCAGCCCCGCGAGTCCCGCGCGCGGAAGCTGATAGACCCGCGGCCGCGAGGCCAGGCGGATCTCCACCTCGCCGGGCCAGGCCGCGTTGTGGGAAGGGTCTTCCAGGGCGTCGTCGTCGTCCCAGCGCGGCTCGGGCGTGGGGTGGCGCACGAGTCGGCCCTCGCAGAAGGGCATCAGCTCGAGGACCGCGCGCTCGATCTCGTCCCCGCTCGCCCCGACCGCGCTGGCGACCACTTCCACCACGTCCGAGTTCGGGCTCGCCGGGTAGGCGGAAATCGTGATCACGCGCTTTCCGTCGGCGCGGATGATCCTGCGCGCCATGCCCTCCGGAATCACCGAGCGGCGCGTGCGCAAGTGCACGCGCGCCCGCCGCACGCCGGGCTCCGCCACGTCCACCAGCTCCGGAACCGGGGCTTCGGCCTCGCGCAGCGCGCGCGCCAGCAGTCCGCGGGGGACATTGATGACCAGCGCGCGGCCGAGCCAGAGGTCGGTCGAGCGCGCCGGTGCGACACCCGGCTCGGCGTCGGCCGAGACCAGCTCGAACCCGCCGGGCAGGCTCTTGAACTCCCCGTGCAGGGCGCGGATGCGCGCACGCAGCAGCCCGCGCAGCGTCGTCTCCGTCGACGGAAACGTGGCGCCGCCCTCGAGCGCCGCGCCCAGCAGGCGCGCGCGCGCCTCGGGGCCCGGGTCCGCCTCCGCAAGGTTCGAGAGTGCGCGGACCTGCGCGTCGAAGAAGGGGACCAGCTCCAGCGGCGCCGAGGCCGCCTCCGCCGGCATGCCCCGCGCGTGGCGGCTGGGCGGCGCCGCCGCGCTGCGCCCCAGTCGGCGAAAGCCACCGGCCCGCACCACCGGCGCGGTCAGCATGGCATCGTGCTCGGCTGCGGCAGCGCGGACCAGGGCGCGCAGCAGCGGTTGGGCCGTGTCCGGCTTGGCCAGGCCCCAGGCCACCAGCTCCTCCGCCGTGCGCGTAGGGGAGCCGACGTCGATGCGCGCCTCGGGCGTCACCACCTGGAAGGCCAGCGGGCTCTGCTCCAGGCGGCGCAGCTCGATCAGCGGGACGCCCAGGTCGCGCAGGACCCCGGCCAGGAGCCCCGGGCCCACCGCGCCGGTGAGCAGGAAGGGTTCGCGCAGGGGCTCGAAGGTCCGGGCCGCCGCCTCTTCTTCGATCACCAGGACCCGGTGGCCCGCCAGGCACAGCCGCGCCGCCGTCACCAGGCCGGGCAGGGCGCCGCCCAGCACTAGGACGTCCCAGCGTCGAGCCCGCAGATGGCTGCGTCCCGAGGCGGGGAGGTCGGGCATCAGTCCGGGATCGCGGCGCCGCGCTCGAAGATCAGCGCGGGCTCGCCGTCGTCGCGGCGTTCGACGCGGCCGATCCGGTAGGGACGCTCGCCCAAGGCGCGCAGGCGATCGGCCACGTCTTCGGACTGCTCCTCGGGGATGAAGACCACCAAGCCGACGCCGCAGTTGAAGACCCGCAGCATCTCACCTTCGGAGATCTCCTTCTGGCGCTGGATCCAGCCGAAAATGCCGGGCCGCGGCCAGCTCTCGGGGTCGACCCGCGCGCACAGGCCCTCGGGCAGGACCCGCGGCACGTTGCCCTCGAAGCCGCCGCCGGTGACGTGCACGATGCCGTGCAGCTCGAAGTCGCGCAGCAGGTTGAGGACCGGCTTGACATAGATGCGGGTGGGAGACAGCAGCGCGCTGGCCAGCGAGGTGTTGAGCTCCTCCACCTCGTCGAAGAGCCCGAAGCGTTCGGCGGCCAGCCCCTCGTCCACCACCGAGCGCACCAGGGAGTATCCGTTGCTGTGCAGGCCGCCCGAGGCCACGCCGATGAGGACGTCGCCCACACGGATGGCCGAGCCGTCGACCACGCGGTCCCGCTCCACCACGCCCACGCCGAAGCCCACCAGCTCCAGCTCGCCCTTGGGGTAGACGCCGGGCATGGTGGCCGTCTCGCCGCCGAGCAAGGCGCAGCCGGCGCGCTTGCAGCCCTCGGCCAATCCGCGCAGGGCCTCGCCGGCGATCTCGGGGTCGTGCTCCCCCATGGCCAGGTAGTCCAGGAAGACCAGCGGCTCGGCCCCCTGCACCACCAGGTCGTTCACCACCATCGCCACGCAGTCGATGCCCACGGTGTCGTAGCGTCCGATCCGCGCGGCCAGCAGCAGCTTGGTCCCCACGCCGTCGGCGCCCGCCACCAGGACCGGCTCCGTGTAGCGATCGGGCGTCTTGAACAGGCCCGCGAAGCCCCCGATGCTGGAGAGCACCTCGGGCCGGAACGTCGAGCGCGCGATCTCCTGGATCTCGTCGACGAAGCCCTCGTCGTGGTCCAGATCGACCCCGGCCTGTGCATAGGCGGGAGCCGAGCCCTCGTCTGCGTCGCGCTTCTTTCGGGGGGGCACGGACGATGGATACGGGAAGGGTCGGCCCGCTGTCAAATCAGCTACCGTCGGCCCGTGAAGATTGCGGTCGTGATCCCCACTCTCGACGAAGAGGGGTCGGTGGCTGCCGCGGTCGCCAGCGCGCGTGCCCAGGATGTCGAGGTCTGGGTGGTGGACGGCGGAAGCCGGGACGCCACGGCCCGTCGGGCCGTGGAAGCGGGCGCACGGCTCTTGGAGGCGCCTCCGGGACGTGCCGGCCAGCTCGAGGCCGGCGGCCGGGTGGCCGGCGGCGAGGTCCTGCTCTTCTTGCACGCGGACACCCGCCTGCCGGAGGGCTGGGAACAGGCGGTGGAGTCGGCCTGCCACGATCCCGCGGTGGCCGGCGGCTGCTTCCGGCTGCGCTTCGACGCGTCGGGGCCGGGACTGCGGATCGTCGAGTGGGGGGTGCGGCTGCGGGTCGCGCTCTTCGGACTGCCCTATGGCGATCAGGCGCTCTTCGTGCGCCGCGACGTCCTGGATGCGATGGGCGGCGTTCCCCAGGTGCCGATCATGGAGGACCTGGACCTGGCGCGAGAGATGAAGCGCCGCGGGCGGCTGGTGCGACTGCCCCTGGCCGTGAAGACTGCGGCCCGGCGCTACCGCGGCCGCGTCTTCCGCCAGATGCTGCTCAACTGGGTAGCGCTGCTGGGTTGGCGCCTGGGGCTCGACCGGGAGCGCCTGGCCGCCTGGTACGCCGGATGAGCGCCGCCTCCGACATCGCGGAGGCCCGCGCCGGCCGCGGCGACGTGCGCGCCGCAATCGCGCGGCTTTCGGTCTACATCCGTCGCAACGGCCGCTACTACGGGATCTGGGCCGTCATCACCCTGGCCTACGTGGCCTGCTTTGTGGCGATCCCCATCATGGTGGGGCGCGGCGTCGACGCGATCGGCGAGCAGAGCGGTCCGGAGCTGGCTCGCCAAGCCCTGTGGATCGGGATCGTGGCGCTGCTGTCCGGGGCGCTGCGCTACTTCTCGCGCGAGCTGGTGTTCAGCGCCGGGCGCGAGGTGGAGTACGAGATCCGCAACGATCTCTTCGCCCACCTCCAGCGGCTGCCCCAGTCCTTCTACTTCGGCTGGCGCACCGGCGACATCATGAGCCGCTGCGTGAACGACCTGAACTCGGTGCGGCTGATGCTGGGGCCGGGCCTGCTCTCGGTGGTGCAGACCCCGGTGATGCTGGTGGGCGTGCTCATCGCCATGGCGTTCTTCGATCCGCTGCTGACGCTGCTGGTGGTGGCGCCGTACTTCCTGTTCGTGTTCATCGCGCGGGCCTTCGGCCGCCTCATGTTCCGGGCCAACATCGCCGTGCAGGAGGGCCTGGCGGACCTCTCCAATCACCTGCAGGAGACGATCTCCGGAATCGCCGTGGTGAAGACCTACGCCATGGAACGGGTGACGGCGAAGCGCTTCGCCCGCGCCAACGAGGAACTCTTCCGCCGCCACATGGGGCTGGTGCGGGTCAACGGGGCCATGCCCGCCATCGTCGGGCTGCTGCCGGCCCTGGGCATGGGCCTGGTGCTGCTGGTGGGCGGCCACAAGATCGCCCAGGGCACGCTCACCAAGGGCGAGTTCATGATGTTCGCCGTCTACATCTGGAACCTGACCTTCCCGACGTTCATCATGGGCTGGGTCTTCTCGTTGGTGCAGCGCGGTGCGGCCGCCATGCAGCGCATCGACGAGGTGCTGGCGACCGAGCCCTCCATCGCCGATCGCGGCGATCTGGTGGACCTGGACGGCCTGCGCGGAGAGATCGAGTTCCGGAACCTGACCTTCCAGTACTCGGGCGTCGAGCGCGAACCCGCCCTGCGCGACGTCTCGTTCCACGTGCCGGCCGGGTCGACCCTGGGCGTGGTGGGGCCGGTGGGCTCGGGCAAGAGCACCCTGGCCTCGGTCATTCCGCGGCTCTACGAGGTGGACGACGGCAGCGTCTTCATCGACGGCGTCGACGTGAACCGGCTGCCCCTCGCGACCCTGCGCGCCGGCATCGCCATGGTGCCCCAGGACTCGTTCCTGTTCTCCATGAGCCTGGCCGACAACGTGGCCTTCGGCCTGCCGGAGGCCGACCCGGGCCGCGTGGCGCTGGCCGTGGAGCGCGCCCAGCTGGCCAAGGACCTGGCCGAGCTGCCCCACGGGCTGGCCACGGTGGTGGGCGAGCGCGGAGTGATGCTGTCCGGCGGCCAGCGTCAGCGCACGGCCCTGGCCCGTGCCCTGGCACTGGAGCCCGGCATCCTGATCCTGGACGACACCCTCTCCAGCGTGGACGCCGCCACCGAGGAGGCCATCCAGCGCGAACTGGCAGAGGTCTTCGCCGGGCGCACGGTGCTGGTGATCTCGCACCGCATCTCCAGCGTGCGCGACTGCGACCAGATCATCGTGCTCGGCGACGGCGCGATCAGCGAGCGCGGCAACCACAAGGAGCTGCTGCTTCACGGCGGCTTCTACGCACGCCTGGCCCGCCAGCAGGCGCTGGAAGACGCGCTGGAAGAGGCCGTGGCGTGAGCACGCCGCAGCCCGATCCGTTCCACGACGAGGAGGCGCTGGGCAAGGCCTACGACTCGCGTCTGCTCACTCGCCTGTGGCCCTACATCCGGCCCTACACCTGGCAGGTGAGCCTCTCGCTGTTGCTGGTCTTCCCGGTCACCGCGCTGGAGCTGGCGCCGGCCTGGATCATTGCCACCGGGCTCGACCGGGTCTTCAGCGGCGAGCCGGCTGCCGCCGGCAGCGGTCTCGGCGGACTCCTGGACGCGCCCGGCTCCTTCCCGCCGATCCTGTGGCTGGCTTCCCTGTACATGTGCACCGTGGTGCTCCTGGCCGGCTTCCAGTTCCTGAACCTCTATGTGATGGCCTGGACCGGGCAGCACGCCATGCGTGACCTGCGCCGCGACGTCTTCGGGCAGATCCAGAAGCTGCACATGGGCTTCTTCGATTCCTACCCGGTGGGTCGGCTGGTGACGCGCGCCACCAACGACGTGGAGAACATCACCGAGATGTTCTCGTCCGGCATCGTCACGCTGATCACCGACGTGATCAAGATGCTCATCATCGCCAGCGTGCTCTTCAGCCTCAATGCCAAGCTGGCCCTGTGGACCTTCCTGGTGGTCCCGGTGCTGATCGTCTGCGCCGTGATCTTCCGGATGCGCGTGCGGGATGCGTTCCGCGAGACCCGGATCCGCATCGCGCGCATCAACACCATGATCCAGGAGACCATCACCGGCATGAAGGTGGTGCAGCTCTTCACGCGCGAGCGCCGCAACTTCCGCGACTTCGACGAGATGAACTCCCTGCACCGGGATGCGTGGCAGCGCTCGATCCGCTGGGAGGCGGCGCTCTTCTCCGTGGTGGAGATCGCGCAGAACCTGACCTTCGCCATCGTACTGGGCGCCGGCGCGGGCCTCGCCAGCGTCGGCGTCATGTACCGCTTCTTCGACTACCTGCGGCGCTTCTTCATGCCGCTGCGCGACCTCTCGGCCAAGTACTCGGTGATGCAGTCCTCGATGGCCAGCGCCGAGCGCATCTTCCAGCTCATGGACATCGAGCCGGCGGTGCTGGACCGGGTGGAGGACGCGGCCCCGGGCGACCCCGCCCGCAAGGGCGAGGTCGCCTTCGAGAATGTCTGGTTCTCCTACCGCGGTGAAGACTGGATCCTGGAGGATGTGTCGTTCTGTGTGGCGCCGGGCGAGAAGGTGGCGCTGGTGGGCCACACCGGAGCCGGCAAGACGTCGATCATCAAGCTGCTGACCCGGCTCTACGAGCCCCAACGCGGGACCATCCGGATCGACGGCGTGGATCTGCGCGACCTGCCCCAGGCCGAGCTGCGGCGGCGCGTGGCCATGGTTCTGCAGGACGTGTTCGTGTTCAGCGGCAGCGTGGCCGAGAACATCGGGCTGGGGCGCGACGACCTCTCCGAGGCGGACCTGGAGCTGGCGGCGCGCAGCGTGCAGGCCCACCGTTTCATCGAGGGCCTTCCCGACGGCTACCAGACGGAGCTGCGCGAGCGCGGCACGGACCTCTCCACGGGCCAGCGCCAGCTGCTCTCCTTCGCCCGGGCGGTGGCCCACGGGGCGCACGTCCTGGTGCTGGACGAGGCCACCAGCTCCATCGACACCGAGACCGAGGTCGCCATCCAGCAGGGCATCCACTCCCTGATGGAGGGCAAGACCGCCATCGCCATCGCCCACCGGCTGTCCACGATCCAGGACGTGGACCGCATCTACGTGCTCCACAAGGGCCGCGTGGTGGAGCAGGGCCGCCACCAGGAGCTCCTCGAGGCCCGGGGCGTCTACCACCACCTCTACCAGCTCCAGTACCGCGCCCAGGAGGCGGGAGAGGTTGTGGCCGCGGGGTGAGTTGCCCCTTGCATTCCCGCCCTCCGGGGTGGTAATTGTTTCGCGTCCCCCCCAGGATTCCGTCGACTCCGACGCCCGGGCCTCTCCGGATTGCGTGAGGTGTACTTGCGAATCAAGTCCCTCCAGATCAGCGGCTTCAAGTCCTTCGTGGACAAGACCGTCTTCAGCTTCCAGCCTGGGATCACCGGCGTGGTGGGTCCCAACGGCTGTGGCAAGTCCAACGTGGTCGATGCCATGCGCTGGGCCATGGGCGAGCAGTCGCCCCGCCGCCTGCGCGGCAGGGGCATGGACGACGTCATCTTCGCCGGCTCCGAGGTCAGGGCCCCGGTGTCGATGGCGGAGGTGGTGCTGACCTTCGACAACTCCGTGGGGACCGCGCCCCCGGCCTACGCCGCCTACAGCGAGATCCAGATCGCCCGGCGCCTGTACCGCTCGGGCGAGTCGGAGTACCTGCTCAACAAGACCCCGGTGCGGCTGCGCGACGTGGTGGACTTCTTCCGCGACACGGGCATCGGCACCAAGGGCTACACCATCGTCGAGCAGGGCCAGATCGCCTCGATCGTGTCGGCCAAGCCCGATGAGCGGCGCATCCTGATCGAGGAGGCCGCGGGCATCAGCAAGTACAAGGCCCGTCGCCGCGAGGCCGAGCGCAAGCTCCAGGCCACAGAGCAGAACCTGGTTCGGGTGACCGACGTGCTGGGGGAGATCCGCCGCCAGATCAACTCCATCGAGCGCCAGGCCCGCAAGGCGGCCCGCTACAAGCGCCTGCGCGAGACCCAGCGGGTGCTCGAGCTGACCCTGGCCGCCGACGAACGGCGCGAGCTGGTGGAGGGCATGGACGCGGTGCGCCAGACCGTCGCGTCCCGCCGCGACGAGGTCGCGGCCCTGGGCGCCAACCTGGCGGAGCGCGAGCTGACGCTGGAGAAGCACCGCCTGGCCCTGACGGAGCGGGAGCGGATCCTGCACCAAGGCGACGAGGTGCTCTTCGAGCTGCGCTCCCAGATCAAGGATCTGGAGGCGCGCATCTCCTACGAAACGCGCGAGCGCGAGGCTCTGGCGCTGTCGGTGGAGCAGAAGGGCGAGGAGCGCGAGCGGCTGGCGGAGCGGCTGCGCCACGAGCAGGGCGAGCTGGAGACGGCCGAGTCCGAGCTGCAGAGCCTGGACGGGGTCCTGACCCAGGAGACCGAAGGCATCTCCGCAGCGGAGGCCGAGGTCCGAGGGGCGACCGAGGCCCTGCGCCGGCTCGAGGCGGAGCGCGAGACGGCCAACGTGGCGCTGGTGGACCTGCTGACCCGCATCGCCCGGGACGAGGACCGCGTGGCGTCGGTGGATGACCGCCGGGCGGAGATGGACCAGCGCCTGCGCGCCGCCGACGACGTGCTGGAAGTGCAGCAGAGCGAGGCCTCTCAGACGGAGAGCGAGCAGAGCGTCCTGGAGGAGGGGCTGCGCAATCTGCTGGCCGAGCGCGACCGGCTCATGGGCAGCCTGCGCGACGGGCTCGAGGCCCAGCGGGCGGCTCAGGAGGAGCAGCGCGAGGCCGGCGAGCGGCTCAACGCCGCCCGGGAGCGCCGCGAGATGCGGCGCGCGCGCCACGCCTCGCTGCGCGAGCTGGTGGATGCGCGCCAGGATCTGTCGGCCGCCTCACGCCATCTGCTGGAGGCCGGCGACGCGGGCCTGGGCATCCGGGCCGTGGTCCGCGATGCCATGGACGTGCCGCGGGAGCTGGAGCTGGCCGTGGGCGCGGTGCTGGCGGAACGGGCCGACGCCCTGGTGCTGGAGCGGCCCGAAGGTGTCATCGCGGCCCTGGAGGCCCTGCGTCACAGCGAGGCCGGGCGCGGCGCCTTCCTGGTGGAGCTGCCGGCGGACCCCGCCACCGCGGGGATCGTTCCCCTCGGCGAGTCGCTGCTGACGCAGGTGCGGCCGAAGCCGGGCTTCGAGGGCGTGGCCCACGCGCTGCTGTCCTCGGTGAACCTGGTGGACGACCTGGCGGAGGTGTTCCGCGTCTACGGCGGCGGCCGGATTCCCGCCACCTTCGTGACCCGCGCCGGCGACGTGCTCTCGCCGGACGGTGTGGTGCGGGGCGGCGGGGATGCCGCTGGTGCCACGGCGTTCTCCCTGGTGCGCGAGGTGCGCGAGCTGGAGGGCGAGGTGGACGCGCTGGACCGCGGGGTGGTCGAGGCCGACGCGGCCGCGCGTGGGGCCGAGCAGCGGGCCGTCTCGGTGGCGGACGAGGTCGAGAACCTGCGCAACCGCCACCACACCGCCGCCCTGGCGGTGGCCAACCACGAGAAGGACCTGGAGCGCACCCTCGAGCGGGTCAAGGCCCTGGGGCAGGCTCGTGAGGATCGCGTGGCCGAGCGCGCCGCCCTGCTCACGGACGTCGATGACTCCGGCCTGGCGCGCGAACGCCTGGTGAGCGGTCTGGAGGACGCGCGTCGCCGGCGCGGCGAATGCCGGCACGCGCTGGACGGGCTGGGGCTGCGCATCGGCTCGGCCGGGCGCGAGGCTCAGCGCCTGGATGTCGAGCTCACCCAGCGCCGCGTCGAGCACGCCGGCCGGCTCGCCAAGTGCGACCGTGTGCGCGACCTGGCCGAGCGCGCCCGGGTCGGCGTGGCCGAGACCCGCGAGTGGATGGAGCGGCGCGAGCGCGAGATCGCCGAGGCCCACGCCCGGCGCGCCCAGCTGGTGACCAGCCTGGAGGAGGCCGAGCAGACCCTGAACGTCCGGCTGGGCGACGAGGAGCAGGCTCGCGCCAGCACCTCCGAGAAGCGGGCGGCCTTCGAGCGCGAGGCCGAGGCGGT
>JAFDET010000293.1 GCA_019310195.1 Deltaproteobacteria bacterium | reverse complement strand
GACCCCGGAAGACTTCCGGCGCATCGCCCGCTACCCGCGCGCCGTCTGGGCCGGCACCCTGGCCCAGTTCACGCTGCTTCCCCTGGGCGCCGTGCTGTTGCTCACCGTCGTGCGCCCGGACCCCAGTGTGGCCGCAGGCCTGGTGCTGTTGACCGCGACGCCGGGCGGCGGCATCTCGAACGTCATCACCTACCTGGGCGGCGCCGACGTGGCGCTCTCGGTCACGCTAACCGCCGTGTCGTCCTTGCTCGCGGTGGTGACACTGCCGGTCCTCACGTCCCTGGGCTTCGCGCACTTCGTGGGCGAGGCGGGCGCGGTACGCGTTCCCGTGGTCGCCATGATCGGACAGCTGGCAGGACTGATCCTGCTGCCCATCGCACTGGGGATGCGGCTGCGTGCGAGCCGGCCGGAGCTGCCCGAGCGCCTGGGGCCGTGGCTGCGGCGGACACGGGCCTGGCAGGCGAGGTGGTGGCCCACGCCTGGCTCGGCCTGGCCTGGACGCTGATGGCCATGGCGCTGGGCGTGGCCACGGCCCTGGCCCTGCGCCTGGACGGTCCCGAGCGCTTCACGTTCCTGGTCGAGTTCTCGGTCAAGAACGTGGGGATTGCAGCGATCGTTGCGCTCTCGGGCTTCGACCGCCCGGCCTTCGCGATCTTCCCCGGCGCCTACGCCATGACCGGCTACCCGCTGGCCATCGCGGCGGCGCTGCTCTTCAAGCGCCTGCGCCGCTGAGGATCAGGCGGGGCCCAGGCCGGCGGCGTCTCGGGCGGCGGCCAGGATCGGACCGCTGATCTCGCGGGCGCGGCGCGCTCCGTCGGAGAGGATGTCCTCCACGTCGTCGGGGCGCCCGGCCAGCTCGTCGCGGCGCTCGCGCATGGGCCCGAAGAAGTCCAGCAGCCGCGCCAGCAGGTCCTTCTTCACGTCGCCGTAGCCCAGCCCGCCGGCGCGGGCGCGCGCGAACATCTCCTCGCGCTCGTCCTTCTCGGCGAAGAGCGACCACAGCTGGAAGAGCGCCGTGTCGGTCTTCTTGGGCGCCTCCACGGGCGTGGAGTCGGTCACCACCCCCATCACCGCCTTCTTCAGCGCCTTCTTGCCGGCGAACATCTCGAGGGTGTTGCCGTAGGCCTTGCTCATCTTTCGCCCGTCGGTGCCCGGCACCACGGCCACCGACTCGACGATCTCGGGATCCGGCAGCGCGAACACCTCGACGCCGTAGGTGTGGTTGAAGCGGCCGGCGATGTCGCGGGTCATCTCCAGGTGCTGCTTCTGGTCCTGTCCCACGGGAACCACGTCCGGGTTGTACTGGAGGATGTCGGCGGCCATGAGCACCGGGTAGGCGAAGAGCCCGTGATCGGGCTGCAGTCCCTGAGCCACCTTGTCCTTGTAGGAATGTGCGCGCTGCAGGAGACCCATGGGCGTCACGGTGGTCAGGATCCAGGCCAGCTCGCAGGTCTCCGGCACGTCGGACTGGCGGTAGAGGATGGCGCGCTGCGGGTCGAGACCGCAGGCCAGGTAGTCCAGCGCCATCTCCCGCGCGTAGCCGCGCCGCTCGGCGGCGTCGCGCACGCTGGTCATGGAGTGGTAGTCGGCCAGGAAGTAGATCACCTCGCCGCGCTCCTGCCAGGCCACGTGCTGGCGCATGGCGCCGAAGTAGTTGCCGATGTGCAGGGTGCCCGAGGTCTGGATGCCCGAGAGGATGCGCACCTAGAGCTCCCGGGCGTAGCTGAGCCAGTGCGCAAAGGCCGGGTCGAGACCGTGGGTGACCTGGTGGAAGCGGTCGCGCAGCCCCGCACAGACCGGCCCCACGCTGCCGCCGCCGATGGTGCACCCGTCGATGTCCACCACCGGCAGCACGTTGGCCGTGGTGCCGGTGAGGAAGACCTCGGCGGAGTCGAAGAGCGCCTCGGGCCCGAAGGTCTCCTCGCGCACCGGCCGCCCGTCGTGCTTGGCCAGCTCGATCACCGAGCGCCGCGTCACGCCCAGCAGGACCCGGGTCTCGGGCGGCGTGATCAGCGCGCCCGCTTCGTCCACCCGGAATACGTTGGTGGTGGGCCCTTCGGCCACGTGGCCCTGATCGTCCAGCAGCAGGATGTCGTCGTAGCCCTGCCGGCGCGCGCGGGCCTTGGCCACCATGGGCGAGACGTAGTTGGCGGCCACCTTCGCCTGGGGCTCCACGATGTCGTGGCGGCGGTTGCGCCGCTCCTTCTCGATCCAGATCCGGAACTCCAGGTGCAGCTCCGGCTGCTCCGTCTTGTAGGCGATGACGTCCCGATACGGATCGTAGGCGGCGATGGCCACGGAGATCCGCGGGTCCAACGCCACCACGTCCACCTCTACCGAGGCCAGGTAGGCGCTGATCTTGACCGCCTTGGCTCCCGGGTTGGCGCGCACCGTCTCCGCCACGGCGGCGCCCAGCTCGGCGACGTCCTGCAGCAGATCCAGCCCCACCATCTCAGCGGAGCGATGGAATCGCTCCAGGTGCTCGGGCATGCGAAACACGGCCGGGCCGCGCTCGGTCTCGTGCACGCTCATGTAGTCGAAGATGAGCGAGCCCCGCTGCAGGCTGTGGGACAGCACGTGGACCGTCGCGTCGGCCCAGGGGACCAGCGCACCATCGATCCAGATCCGGCGATCCACCGCGTCGCTCACGGGCGGGACGATAGCGCGCCGCCGGGGCTCCGTTGACGGCGGGACGGCTGCGGTCCACCTTGCCCCCGGGACGACGCGGATGACCACGCAGGCCGATCGGGGGGTTCGGCGCGCGCGCACAGCGTGCGGAGCGCTGGCGCTGTTGGGGGCGGCGGCGCTGCTGGCGCTGCCCCGACCCTGGGGCGTGGAAGGCGGTCCCGGCTTCTTCGCCTCTGGGCGCCCGCTGGCGGCGACCGTCCTCATCGCCCTGTGGTGGGCGACGGCGCTCAACGCGTCCTTGTGTCTGCTGCTGGCGGCGACCGCAGGGCGCTGGGCCGCCTCTGCGGAGCCGACGCCCCCCGCCCGGCACTCCCGGGCCCGGGGCTTCGCGCTGCTCCTGCTGGCGGCGTCGCTGCTGGCGCTGGGGCTGCGCTGGCCTCTGGCCGGCACCAGCCTCTGGCCCGACGAGGCCTGGACGGTCCAGAACACGGTCGCCGGCATCACCCGGCCTGCCCGCCGCGACCCGACGCGGATGCGCGTGCGCGTGGTCACCTGGCAGGACGCCTTCTTCGCCTACGAACGGCCCACCAACCACGTCCTCTACAGCGTGGCGGCCCGGGCCAGCAACGAGCTCTGGCGCCGCGCGGCCGGTCGCGAGCCGCCGGCCTTCAGCGAGCGCGCCACGCGCCTGCCCGCCCTGCTGGCCGCGCTGCTGGCGGTTCCGCTGCTGGGTCTGCTGCTGCGCGACTGGGGCTTCCCGCGCGCCGGCATCGCGGCGGCGTTCCTGCTGGCGACTCATCCCTGGCACATCGCCGCCGGCGCCGAGGCCCGCGGCTACAGCTTCGTGCTGCTGTTCGCGTTGGCCGCGTGCCTGGCCCTGGGACGGGCCCTGGCCCTGGGCGCCTGGCGCTGGTGGTTGCTCTATGCGGCGGCCCTGGTCGGCCTGGTCTGGTCGCATCTATTCGCCGTGTTCCTGGCGGCCGCGCTGGGGGCGGCGGGCCTGATCGCGGCGCACGCGGGAGGCGCGTCCCCGCATGGCGGCCGCCGCGCATGGGTGGCCCACGTGCTGGCCGGAATGCTGCTGCTCCAGGTGATGGCGCCCAACCTGGCGCAGATGGCCGGCTGGCAGGAGCACTTCGTGGGGCGCAGCGCCACGCAGCTCTCGCCGGCGGCGCTGGGCCACCTGTGGAGCTTCGCGTCGCTGGGGATCGAGGCGCGGCTCTCCGGCGATCCGCCCGAACGACCCGACGGCGTGTACCCCTCCCTGGCCGGCCGCGCGGTCGGGCGCCCCTGGCTCTATCCCGTGGTCGTGGGCGTGCTGCCGCTCCTGGCGCTGCTGGGTGGCTTGCGGGTGGTGGCGCGCGGCGGGCCGGCGCGCGCCGTGGCCCTGGGACTGGCGGGGTCGCTTCCGCTGGCCCTGCTGGTGACCCAGCTTCAAGGCGGGCAGTGGTACCCGCGCTTCGCCTTCTGGACCCTGCTGTACGCCGTGGGCTTCGGCGCCATCGGATTGGAGAGCATCCTGGAGCGGCTGCCCTGGCCCGGGCCGCGCGCGCGACGCCTGGGCGTGGCGGCCGGGCTGGCGGCCGGGGTCGGCGCCTACCAGGCCCTGGTGGCTCCGCAGACCGCGCTTCTCCTCACCCGCCCGCAACTGGCCAGCCGCGAGGCGCTGAGCCTGGCCCGCGAGCGGGGCGGCCCCGACACGTTGGTCGCGGTGCTGGGGCTGCGCGGCGGCAACATGCACTTCGTCCTCTACGATCCCCATCTGCGCGAGATCGAGGACGC
>JAFDET010000059.1 GCA_019310195.1 Deltaproteobacteria bacterium | reverse complement strand
CCACCAACAGTGTGGAGCGCTCGCACGCCGCCAGCGAGGCGGCCAGGTTGACCGCCGTGGTCGTCTTGCCCACACCGCCCTTCTGGTTGGCGATGGCGTAGACGCGGCCAGCTGTGGACATGATTCCCTCGGGGAACCTAACGTCCCCTAGGGGACTTCGAATTCGCCCCCGACCTTCTAGATACCACAACCAGCCCGGGCTGATCCAGGCTCAGTCTGCCGCGCGCCTGCCGATCCACAGACTACGGCGGCGGCCGGCGGCCGGAACCTGATATGAAACAGTTTTGAAACCAGCTACTTGAGGGATTTCCGGAAGCTGTGGCGGAACCTCACCGCCGGGCAAGAGAAGCAGCCCCCCGGGCTCTACCCAGCGCAGCAGGAGAAGAAGGGCGTCCGGCGGTGGCGTGGTCGCCTGGGCCACCGCGGCGGCATGAGGCTCCGTCTCGAGGCGCTCCGCGCGCCCGCGCAGCGCACGCGCGTTGACCAGGCCCAGCTCGCGGATGACGGCTCGCTGGAAGTGGTGGCGCCTCTCCCGCGACTCGACCAGGGTCACCCGGCACGCTGGACGCAGAATCGCGATGGGAAGGCCGGGGAAGCCGGCACCGGAGCCCAGATCCGCCAGGCTCTCGAAGTCCGGCGCAGCCCTCAGCAGGGCCGCCGAGTCCAGGATCAGGCGGCCAGCGACAGCTTCCGGCGTCTCGTGGCTGGTTAGATCGACGCGCCGGGTCCAGGCAGCCACCCGCTCGGCCAGGTGCACCAAGCGCTGCAGAGCAGCCGGCTCGGGCTCTTCACCGAGTTCTGCGAGCCCGCGGGCGAGCAGATCCCTGGCCAAGGAGGCGCCTCCGCTCAGGTTCGTTCCACGTGGAACACGGCGGGGCGTTCCCCGTGGAACGCCCTCACCCGGCCCCGATCAATCCTCGCGGCTGGCAGCCTCTTCGGACGACCGCCGCGCCTCTTCGTACTCGGGGGCGCCCTTGGGGACCACCACCACCTGCCGGTAGCGGCCCTCGCCGGTACTCATGGTGGCGACTTCGTCGGAGTCCCGCAGCGCCACGTGCAGCACCCGGCGCTCTCGGCCGTTCATCGGGTCGAGTGCCACGGGCCGACTGATCTTGAGAGCCCGGCGCGCCGCCCGCTGGGCCAGGTCCTCCAGGTAGCTCTCGCGCTGCTCCCGGTCGCCATCCACGTCCAGCACCACCCGCGGCGCATCGTCCTCGATACGCAGGGCCGCCTGGTTGGCCAGGAGCTGAATCGCGTCCACCGCCCGTCCGTCTCCGCCCGTCATGTTCTGGGCGGCCGCACCGCGGATCTGGATCACGCAGAGGTCGTCGTCGTCGCCTTCCTCGATCTCGAAGGATCCCACCTCCAAGCGCTCGATCACGCCGGCCACGAACTCGCTCGGCGGCGACAGCTCGCCGATCTTCGTGGCCTCGGAGGGACCTTCGACCGCGGGAGCCGCCGCACGCTCGGAACGCTCAGGCCGTCCACCGCGGTCGTCGTTCCGATCGCGATCCGGCCCGCGGCCACGACTGCGATCCCCGCCTCGGCCACGGTCCCGATCCCCACCTCGTCCGCGATCGCGGTCTCCACCCCGGCCACGGTCGCGGTCCCCGCCTCGGCCACGGTCGCGGTCGCGTCCGCGACCTCGGCTCTCGCGGTCGAACCCGCGGTCGTCGCTGTCACTCCGATCGGAGCGGCTCGGGCGCGCGGCGCCTTTGGGGATCGCCACCACCAGGGCCTGAGCGGTCAGGCCGGACACGTCCCCCTCGGCCAGCTCGGAGATATTCAGCTCGTCCTCGGACACGCCAAAGTACGACGCGGCTTTGGCCACGGCTTCATCACGGTTGGCGCCGAAGAACTCGTGGTGCTCGGACTTGGGATCGTACAAGGGTCTTCTCCTCCGTCGGCAGATGTGGTCGGGCCGACTACTTTCGATTCACCCAGAGCTGGTGACTGATGGCGAGGAGGTTGCTCACCATCCAGTAGAGAACCAGTCCGGAAGGGAACTGATAGAACAGCACGGTGAACATCACCGGCATCACGGTCATCATCATGCGCGCCTGGGCCGGGTCCATGGTGCTCGGCGTCATGCGCTGCTGCAGGATCATGCTCGCGCCCATGATCAGTGGCAGGACGCGCACGGGAATGTCGAATCCCGGAATGCTGAAGATCTCCTCGGGAATCGACAGATCCTGGATCCAGCCGACGAACGGCGCCTGGCGCAGATCGATGGAGCTCTGGAGCGCGTAGTAGAGCCCGATGAAGACCGGGAACTGGAGCAGCAGGGGCAGGCAGCCGCCCAGCGGGTTTACGCCCGTCTCCTTGTAGAGCTTCATCATCTCCGAGGACTGGCGCTGGCGGTCGTCGGCGTACTTCGCCTGAAGCTCCTTGATCTTCGGCTGCAGCGCGCTCATCCCCTTCATCGACCGCATCTGCTTCTGCGTCAGCGGCGCCGTGACCAGCCGCACCAGGATCGTGAGCAGGATGATGGCCACGCCGTAATTGGGCACGACCGCGTAGCAGAGCTGCAGCAGCCAGCTGAAGAAGCGGGTCAGCGGCTGCATCCAGGCCCAGCCAACGTTGATCGAGCTCTCGAGCCCAACCCCGAACGGCTCGAGCCGCTCGACCCGCTTGGGCCCGATGTAGCCACGATACTCGCGGGTTGCGCTCTGCCCGGGCGGCACCTCGGTGGGCCGGTAGGCAATCGCCACGTCTCCCGCGGTCGCCGGCTCGATGGGCCGGAACTGGGCGCCGGTCTCGCGCGGAACTTCGGGTACGAAGGCCGCCAGGAAGTAGCGAAGCTCCACGCCCGCCCACTCCACGTCGCGCGGGAAGGTGGTGCCCTCCATGGGCGTCGACCCCATGGAGAAGAGGCCTTCCTTGCCCAGGCTGTCCAGGCGACCGCGCTCGAGCTCACCCTGGTGCTGGGCGATGAGCGTCTGCTCCTTGAAGTCGGGCGACTCGCGGCGGCTAGCCGGCCAGCGGATCTCGAAGGTCGGTGAGAGCGTTCGCTGGGTACCGTTCTCGACGGAGATGCGCAGCCGGAAGTCGTAGCCGCCGGGCTCGAAGGTGTAGCTCTTGCGGACCAACGCCCCGCCGAAGTCCTGCACGAAGGCCACGCTGTAGGCGCTGCGGTCCTCCACCTTCCAGCCGGCTCGGGAAAGGTCCCCCAGCCCAAGGCTCGCCAGCGGCGTCTCCAGAGCCACGCGGCCCGGCTCATCCAGGGTGGTCAGCTCTACCAGCGGATCGCCCACGACCGACTTGTCGACGTACTCGGTCAGTTGCCAGCTCAACAGACCGGCGCCCTTGCTCGAGAGCTCTGCCTTCCAGAGATCAGTCTCGAAGCGGATGCGCTCCTCAGGGGCTTCGGGTAGCCGGGGCGTCACCGAAGTAGGCGTCGTTGCTACAGAAGGCGGCGAAAGGGTCGCCGGAGGCGCCAGCGTGGGGCCCGACGGGGTCGCTGCGGGAGTCGGCTCAGCGAAGTCCCTTTGGGAAACAATTTCGCCCCCAGGGGCAACAGGACGCTCCAGGGCTTCCCGTCGCTTCGACTCGAAGTTGCTCCACACCAGGAGCACCACGAGGGAGAGGCTGATCGCGAGGAGAAAGTTGCGGTCCACGTCGTCTCGCCCCTACGGAACGGGGTCGTAGCCACCGGGGTGGAAGGGATGGCAACGCCCGATGCGGCGCATGCCCAGGCCCACGCCTCGAACCACGCCGTAGCGCTCGATGGCTTCGACTGCGAAATGCGAGCAGCTGGGTTCGAAGCGACACGCCGGCCCTAGAAACGGAGACAGCGCGATCTGCCAGGCGCGAATCGGGAGAGTCACCAGCTTTCGGCCTCGGCGTGCAGCGCTCATCCCGCTGCCTCTCGCGTCAAGCGAGTCAACTCGACGCCGACTTCTTGGCCACGCAGCTCAACGGCGCCTGAGCGAGCAATCACCACCACATCGAGATCCGGCGCCAGCTCCTGCTGCCGAGTCCGAAACCACTCGCGGACGGCCCTCTTCACCCGGTTTCGCTGCACCGCACCTCCCACCCGTCGACTCGCGGTAATCCCCAGCCTGGCGGCTTCGCCCGTCCGTCGATGAACTGCCAGAACCACGTAATTCCTCGAGGCGACGCGTCGACCGGTGTTGGCCAGGCGTCGATAATCGCGGCCATCGCGTAGGCGAGCCGCCCGTCGGAAACGGGCTTGACCCGAGATCATGGCTACTTCGAGGGCGTCGAAGCCGCGAGGCGCTTGCGGCCCTTGGCCCGGCGGCGCTTCAGAATGGCCCGGCCCGCGCGAGTCTTCATGCGGGCCCGGAAGCCGTGGGTACGGCGGCGGCGGATTCGACTGGGCTGATAGGTCCGTTTCATTGCGGAGCCTTCCTCAGAGAGCGGAGCAAGGTAGCCGTGCGCCCGGCGGTCCGCCAACGACGCCCAGCACCCCATCCAAGCCCGTCTCAGACCCGCTTCGACGAGTTCCCAGTGTCCTACGCGTGGTAGACTCCACCCGACGGGGTTCGAGAGAGGGGTTGCCGACACCAGCACCGCCAGCTGGGCGTTATGAAACGTTTTTGATCCCGTGACCTTGAGTCGGTTCTGTCGGTTTGTCCGCTACTTCTTCTACTTCTTCTTCTCTTTGTGAACGAATAAAAGAGAAGAAGAGAGAGAGGACCCGATGAAGTTCACCATTGAGAAGACCGAGCTCCAGAAGGGACTCGCCCGCATCCAGGCGATCGTAGAGAAACGGAACTCCATGCCGATTCTCGCCAACGTCTTGATCGAAGCGTCCAAGAAGGGGAAGAGCTCCCAGCTTCAACTTTCCGCTACGGACCTCGAGGTAGGAATTCGCGGTGTACACGAGGCGAAGGTCGAAGCAGCCGGCGGCGTCACGGCCTCGGCCAAGAAGCTCTTTGAGATCGTTCGTGAGCTTCCTGACGAGCCGGTGCAGATCTCGACGACCGAGAATCAGTACTTGGACATCCGCTGTGCCCGAGCCAAGTTCGTCTTGGCTGGAACAGCTGCAGAGGAGTATCCGACGCTGCCCGAGTTCACGCCGGGCAAGACGGTGACACTCCAGGCGGCGGTTCTCTCGACGATGATCGAGCGGACGATGTATGCGACGTCTATCGACGAGACCCGTTACAACCTGAATGGCGTCTATTTCGAGGTGCTGCCCGACGGCGGCAAGATCCGTATGGTGGCCACCGACGGTCACCGACTCGCCTTCGTCGATCGCAATGTCGGTCCCGAAGTGGAGGGGCTCGCCAGCGGCGTGATCGTGCCGCGCAAGGGCCTCGCGGAGCTCAAGCGTCTGGTGGACGAGGAAGACGCGGATGAGATCGAGCTGGCATTCGAGGGCAACAACGGTCTGGCTCGAAAGGGTGATGTTCTCCTGGTGATGCGTCTGATCGAAGGGGAGTTCCCGAATTACCGCCAGGTCGTGCCCAAGAGCGTTGGCCGACGCCTCATTCTGGCTACCGAGCCGCTGAGCCACGCACTGCGGAGGGTCGCCCTGCTGTCGGCGGAGCGCAGCCGCGCGGTGCGGTTGCACCTCAGCGAGGGCAAGATCGTCATCTCGTCGAGCAATCCCGATCTGGGAGAAGCCCAGGAGGAGCTCGATATCGACTACAGCGGCGACGAGTTGGCGATCGGTTTCAACGCCAAGTATCTGCTGGAGGTGCTGGCCGTGAGTCACTCGAAGGAGATCGAGCTGGGTCTCCAGGATGAGATGGCGCCGATGCAGATCCGACCTACCAACGACCCGGATGCGTTGGCCATCATCATGCCCATGCGCGTTTAGCAGGGGCCACTTTCGGCACTTTTCGTCGTTGCCGCAAAAAGGTCTTCAGGAATCGCGCACTTTCGTGGTTCTTGGAGTCTTTACGGGGACTTAGAGATTCTGTAGGCTCCCCTGAGTGCCATCGGGCGCGCCCTTTGCGACCTCCCCCCGAGAAGGCTCCCAGGAGGGTTCCAAACGGGGTTCCACCGGGACCGCAGTGCGCTTGGACGCCTCCCGGAACCTCCGCGGAAAGAGCATCTCGTGAGCTATGACGCCAGTTCGATCGAGGTCCTGGAGGGCCTCGATCCCGTCCGTAAACGCCCTGCCATGTACATCGGTACCACGGCGGCCGACGGTCTTCACCATCTGGTGTATGAGGTGGTGGACAACTCGGTCGATGAGGCTCTAGCCGGCTTCTGCGAGTCGATCCTGGTGGTGATCCACGAGAACAACAGCGTGACCGTGGAGGACGACGGTCGCGGAATCCCTGTGGATTTTCATGAGAAAGAGGGTCGCTCGGCGGCCGAGGTGGTGATGACCACCCTCCACGCCGGCGGCAAGTTCAGCGAGAAGACCTACAAGGTTTCGGGCGGTCTCCACGGTGTCGGCGTCTCGGTGGTCAACGCGCTTTCCGAGCGGGTCGAGCTGGAGATTCGCCGTGATGGCAAGGTCTGGCGGCAGACCTACGCACGGGGTGTCCCCGATGCACCCCTGGCCGAGACCGGCACCACCGACCGAACGGGCACCAAGGTCACCTTCCTGCCGGACGGCCAGATCTTTCCTTCGATCGAGTTCTCCTTCGACACCCTCTCTCAGCGTCTGCGGGAGCTGTCGTTCCTGAATGCGGGGCTGCGCATCACCGTGCGTGACGACCGCTCCGGCAAGGACCACGAGTTCTGCTACGAGGGCGGCATCGTCTCCTTCGTCGAGCACCTGAACCGGACCAAGGCGCCGCTGCACCGGCCGCCGATCCATCTGTCGGGGCACCGGGAGTTCGGGCCGGACGACAAGAAGACGCCGTGCGACATCGAGATCGCGATGCAGTGGAACGACACCTACAACGAGTCGGTCTACTCCTTCGCCAACAACATCAATACTGTCGAGGGCGGCACGCATCTGATCGGGTTCCGCACCGCCCTGACTCGCGCGGTGAACCGCTACATCGCCACCCACCTGAAGAACGGCAAGGGCGCGGCGGACAGCGTCTCGGGCGATGACCTGCGCGAGGGTCTCACCGCCGTGATCTCGGTCAAGCTCCCCCAGCCGGAGTTCGAGGGCCAGACCAAGAGCAAGCTCGGGAGCAGCGAGGTGCGCGGCCTGGTGGAGGGCGTGGTCTACGAGCAGCTGGGCGACTACTTCGAAGAGAACCCCCAGGGCTCCAAGGTGGTGGTCCAGAAGGCCGTCGCTGCATCCCGGGCGCGGGCCGCGGCGCGCAAGGCCCGTGACCTGGCGCGCCGCAAGGGGGCGCTCTCGGATCACAGCCTGCCGGGCAAGCTGGCCGACTGTCAGGAACGCAGCCCCGAGAAGAGCGAGCTCTTCATCGTGGAGGGGCCGTCGGCCGGGGGCTCGGCCAAGCAGGGCCGGATGCGCGAGACCCAGGCGATCCTGCCGCTGCGCGGCAAGATCCTGAACGTAGAGCGGGCGCGGCTGGACCGGATGCTCGGCAACGCCGAGTTCCAATCCCTGATCGCGGCGATCGGCTGCGGCATCGGCCCAGAGTTCGAAGCGGAGAAGGCCCGCTACCACAAGATCATCATCATGACCGACGCGGACGTGGACGGCAGCCACATCCGCACCCTGCTCCTGACGTTCTTCTTCCGTCAGATGCGCGGCCTGATCGATCGCGGCTTCCTCTACATCGCGCAGCCTCCGCTCTTCAAGGTCAAGCGCGGCCGCAGCGAGCGCTACGTCAAGGACGAGGCCGCCCTGCATGACTACCTGCTGGGACAGGCGCTGGCCTCCTTCCGTATCTTCACGGCCGACAATGAGCCGCCCCTGGAAGGCGACCTGGTCCGCGAGCTGCTGGGCAGCGCACGCGAGTGGGACGAGGTGATGCTGCGCTTGGGCCTGCGCCGAATGGACATCGAGCTGATTGCCGCCGCGGTCAGCGGGCCGGGCCTCAGCGAGGACGACCTGGCTGACGAGGCCGGCCTCCGGGAGCGCATCGCGCCCCACGCGGAGGAGCGCCTGCGCGAGATCGCCGGCGATCCCGCCGACGTCGACTGGGAGGTGGAGCCCGATCCGGAGCACGGCGGCTTCCGGCTACTGGGACAGCGGCGGCGCCAGGGCGTACTGCTGCGCACCGTCTTCGACGTGGACTTCGTGCGCTCGCCCGAGTACCAGCACCTGCTCACGCTGGCCGGGCGCATGGACGTAGCCGGGGCGCCGCCCTACCGCATCGTGCGCGGGGAGTCCGACCCCGAGCCCGAAGAGCTGATGACGCCCAGCGCGCTGCTGGCCAAGCTGCTCGAGATCGCCCAGAAGGGCGTCTCGATCCAGCGTTACAAGGGTCTGGGTGAGATGAACGCCGATCAGCTCGCCGACACCACCATGAACCCCGCGAACCGCACTCTCTTCCAGGTCAAGCTCGATGACGCCGTCGAGGCCGACCAGACCTTCAGCACCCTGATGGGTGACGAGGTCGAGCCGCGCCGTGAGTTCATCGAGAAGAACGCCCTGGAAGTACAGAACCTGGACGTCTAGATGGCCGAAGAGACGCCGCCGCCGGGTGACGACGCGCCCGAGGGAGGAGCCCCTACGGGGCCGCCCATCCCGGGCGTGAACATCGAGGACGAGGTCCGGCGCTCGTTCCTCGATTACTCCATGTCGGTGATCATCAGCCGCGCGCTGCCGGACGTGCGCGACGGTCTGAAGCCCGTCCATCGGCGCATCCTGTACGCCATGCACGAGGAGGGGCTGCTCTCGACCCGCGCGTACAGCAAGTGCGCCGGTGTCGTGGGCGAGGTGCTCAAGCACTACCACCCTCACGGCGACAGTGCGGTCTACGACGCGCTGGTGCGGATGGCCCAGGATTTCTCCCTGCGATACCCGCTGATCGACGGGCAGGGGAACTTCGGGTCCATCGACGGAGATCCGCCGGCGGCCTACCGCTACACCGAGGCCCGGCTGGCCCGGGTGGCCGAAGAGATGCTGCGGGACATCGACCGGGAGACGGTCGACTTCGCCCCCAACTTCGACGGCCACACCGAGGAGCCGATCGTCCTGCCGGCGCGGTTCCCCAACCTGCTGGCCAACGGCTCCACCGGGATCGCCGTGGGCATGGCCACCAACGTGCCGCCCCACAATCTGTGTGAGCTGGTGGACGCCCTGGTCCTCGTGGCCGGCAACCCCGACTGCACCCTGGACGACCTGCTCGAGAAGGTGCCGGGGCCCGACTTCCCCACCGGCGCCATGATCTGCGGCACCGAGGGCATCCGCTCCGCCTACGCCACCGGCCGGGGTCCCGTCACGCTTCGCGCCCGTTCCCACTTCGAGGAGGGCAAGCGCAACACACGCATCGTGTTCACCGAGATCCCCTACATGGTGAACAAGTCGACCCTGCTGGAGCGCATCGCCGAGCTGGTGCGCGAGGGCAAGATCGACGGCGTCACCGACCTGCGCGACGAGTCGAACCGCGAGGGCATCCGCGTGGTGGTGGAGCTGCGGCCGGACGCGCCCGAGGAGGTGACCCTCAACCAGCTCTACAAGATGACCTCGCTGCAGACGACCTTCGGGGTCAACATGCTGGCGTTGGTCAACGGGCGCCCGCAGCTGCTCCCGCTGAAGGCGGCGCTGCGGCACTTCCTGGACTTCCGCCGCGAGGTGGTGACCCGCCGGGCCGTCTACGACCTGGCGCAGGCCGAGGCCCGGGCTCACATCCTGCTCGGCCTGGAGATCGCCCTCGACCACCTGGACGAGGTGATCGCCCTGATCCGCGCCGCCGAGGACGCGGCCAGCGCCCGCACCCAGCTCATCGAGCGCTTCGGCCTCTCCGAGCGCCAGGCCCAGGCCATCCTCGAGATGCGCCTCCGTGCCCTCACCGGCCTGGAGCGACAGCGGGTGGTGGACGAGTTGGCGGAGCTGCGCGCGAGGATCGAGGACCTGAAGGGCCTGCTGGCCAGCGACGAGCGCATCCTCGCCGTGGTGCTGGAGGAGCTGGCCGAGATCCGCGAGCAGTACGGCGACGAGCGGCGCACCGAGATCACGGGAGCCGTCGAGAGCGTGGCCACCGAGGACCTGATCGTCGAGGAGGACATGGTCGTGACCGTGTCCCACGCCGGCTACGTGAAGCGCACTCCCGTCACCCAGTACCGCGCTCAGCGCCGGGGCGGGAAGGGCGTGGCCGGCATGGGCACCCGCGACCAGGACTTCGTTCAGCGCCTGTTCGTGGCGTCCACCCACGCCTACATCCTGTTCTTCACCAACCGCGGCCGCGTTCACTGGCTCAAGATCTGGGAGCTGCCCCAGCTGGGCCGCGCCGCGCGGGGCAAGGCGCTGGTCAACGTCCTCCAGCTCACCGAGGGCGAGAAGGTGCAGGCCACGCTCCCGGTGCGGCGCTTCGACGAGACGTCGGCCGACGAGTTCGTGCTGCTGTGCACGCGCAAGGGCGTGATCAAGAAGACGACCCTGGACTCGTACAGCAACCCGCGTCGCGGTGGGATCATCGCCATCAACCTGGCGGCCGGCGACGAGCTGATCGGCGCCGGCCGCACCAGCGGCGCCAACCAGGTGATCATCGCCACGCGGCTGGGCAAGTCGATCCGCTTCCCCGAGAGCCAGGTTCGGGCCATGGGCCGCACGGCGGCAGGCGTGCGCGGCATCGCCCTGCGCGGCGAGGACGAGGTGGTGGGGATGGAGATCCTCTCCCCCGGAGCCACGGTCCTCACCGTGACCCAGAACGGCTACGGCAAGCGCACGCCGCTGGAGGACTACCGGATCCAGAGCCGCGGCGGTCAGGGCATCATCACCATCAAGGTCTCGGCCCGGAACGGCCCGGTGCTGGGCATCGCCCAGGTGCTGGAGGACGACGAGGTCATGCTGATCACCGATGGCGGCCGCGTGCTGCGCTGCCCGGTGAAGGGCATCTCGACCATGGGCCGGGCGACCCAGGGCGTGCGCGTGATGGACCTGGACGCCGACGAGAACCTGGCCTCCATGGCCCGCATGGCCGAAGCCGACGACGCCGCGGCCGAGAGCAGCTAGCGCCTGATCCGGCACGGAAGGTCGGCCCTGCGACCTCGGTATCCTTGACTTAGTACTAAATAGCACTAGAATAGTGTTCGATAGTACTGGATACAGGAGCCTCGATCGTGGCCTCGATCCGGAAGCAACGCGAGACCTACGAGATCCGCGAGTGCCGCTCGACCGATCGAGGGCCGCGCCAGTACACGCTTGCGCGTTTCAAGAAGGTGCTGACGCCCGAGGTGCTCGAAGAGGCTGCCGGCCGCGCTCAACGTCCGTTCGATCCGCAGGGCCTCGTTGCGGCTGCGCGTGCCCGCGGGATCGCCGTGACGCCTCTTCCGAGGTACGCGACGGCGCGGAGGCTGCTGGGCGAGCTTCGCGACGGCCGCACCCTGGAGCCCAGCCTGGTCGGGCTGCTCAAACGTGCGCTCGCCGCCATGGACGAGCGACCGCTTCCCGCGCATCTGGCCGACGCCGCCGAGTGGCTCGCCAGGTCCGAGGCCAGCCGGGGCAAGGCGCTTCGCGGGCTGCTTCGCGCCGCCAGCCGGGTCGCGCGTTCCCGCGGCCCGCGACGCGACCGGCCCGCCGAGCCCTTCCCGCGCTTCAGCTCCGGCGAGGCGGCCTTCCCGGCGCGCTAGGAGCCTGACCCAAGATGGAGCACACCGTCCGGACGCCGATCCATCCGCGCTGGCTGCGTTGCGCTCCTTGCGCCGTAGCTACGGCCATGGCTCAGTCGCGCGCCTTGCCAGCGCGGCGGCTCGGCGCCCGGGCCGGCGCACTCCATCTTGGGTCAGGCTCCTAGATCCGATGCTCCTCGACGAGCAGATCGTCGCCATCGAACACGCCTTCCAGGCCGCGGGCATCCCCCACGCCTTCGGAGGCGCCCAGGCCCTGGGCTATTACGGCAGCCTTCGTGCAACCCACGACATCGACGTGAACGTGTTCCTGGCCGTCGACCAGGCAGAGCGCGTGTTCGCAGCGCTGGCTGCATTGGGTGCCGCCACCAGCAACCCGGGGCTCCGGCGCCTGGTCGCGCGCGACGAGCAGGTGCGCGTGTTCTGGGACGAGACACCCATCGATCTGTTCTTCGCATACGACGCGCTGCACATGAGCTCCCTGGAGCGGCGACGCCGCGTGGACTTCTACGGCGATCCGATCCACATCCTCAGCGCCGAGGATCTCATCACCTACAAGGCCACCTTCGATCGGGAAAAGGATTGGCACGACATCGCGGGCATGATCTACGCGTGCGAGGAGCCCCTGGATTACGACTACGTTCGCGACTGGCTGGCGAGAATCGACGGACCCGAAGGCCGGCGCCTCGCCCGGCTCGAGAAGCTGATCCAGTCGGGCGGACAGGATCTGGGAGCGTGAACGCCGCGGGGCGACAGGCTGAGAGCGCGGGCTTCGAGGTCCGAGAACCTCCCGTCAGGACAACTCGCCGGGGGATCTCAGGCTCGGAGGATCGTAGGGCGCCGGCATGCACCTCGTGAACGATCTGAGCGAAATCCAGGTGCGGCTGCTGGCGTCATGCAGACGATGCCGTTCCATTCTCGCGAGTGCTTCACGCTCTGAGAAGCCGGCTTCAGCTAGATTCGTGGAACTTCCATGAACGCCCATCATGTCCTTCCGGACGCGACCGAAACCCGCCCCGCCATGGTGAAGCTTCCCAGATCCCGTTGGACGCTCGCTGCGCTCCACCTGATCGTCTCGGGCCTGCTCATCCTTCCGACGT
>JAFDET010000058.1 GCA_019310195.1 Deltaproteobacteria bacterium | reverse complement strand
GCCGCGCCCGTGGAAGGTGGCGCCCAAGGACGAGCGCCGCTTCTACCAGGCCCAGAAGGCCTGCGAGCAGCTCACCGACACGCCCAAGCAGTACGAGAGCTGCCTGAAGCGGCGCGGTTTCCGCCGCCAGTACCCCCTGGGCCTCTAGCGTTCGTCCGCTGGCCGCCACCCTCGGGCCCAGGCGTCGAGCGGCGTGAGGGCCGTCAGGAGCTTGCGGCCGCGGCCGGTCAGTCGGTAGCCACCGGCGCCGCTTGCCTCCTCGACGATCCCCGCTCCCCGCAACTCATGCAGGCGCGTGTTGAGCACGCTGGGTGACATGGTGTCGCAGCGGGCGCGCAGCTCGCGGAAGGTCGCGGGCCCGGCGCGCAGCTCCCAGAGCACGCGCAGCGCCCAGCGGCGCCCCAGCAGGTCGAGCAGCGCCATGATCGGGCGGCCGCTCGAGGAGCCGCGGACCGGGCGGCCGGGGCGCGGAGTGGCCATGGCAGCCTCCTGTTCGGTGCTACGGAAAAAGTAGAGTCGCGTTCGACTCGGTGCTATCAAAACCGTAGCGCATCCCTGCGCCGCGGAGACCGCCGTGACGACCCCTCGCATCGAGCCCCTCGCGCCGCCCTATTCGCCGGAGACCCAGGCTCTCTTCGATCGGGTGATGCCGGAAGGCATGGAGCCGCTCCTGCTCTTCCGCACGCTGGCCAGCTGCCCGCGAATCTTCCCGCGTTTCATGCGCGCGGGCGTCCTGGACCCGGGGCCGGTCGCGATCCGCGATCGCGAGCTGGTGATTCACCGCACCACCGCCCGCTGTGGCGCCGCCTACGAGTGGGGCGTTCACGCGGCCGCCTTCGCACGACCGCTGGAGCTGGGCGACGCGTGGATCCGCGCCACGGTGACTGCGTCCGCCGACGATCCGATCTGGGAGCCGCAGCAGGCCGCCCTGGTACGAATGTGTGACGAGCTTCACGACGACGCGTCGATCTCGGACGCCGGCTGGGAGGGGCTGCGCCGGTACTTCGATGAGCCGCAGATCCTGGAGCTGATCTACACGGCAGGCCTCTACCACGCCGTATCGTTCCTGTGCAACGGCTTGAGGCTCCCGCCCGAGCCGTTCGCCGAGCGCTGGCCCGAGACCTAGACCACGCGCCGGGCGCTGGCCCCCAGGGCGCCGCCGTCGATGCGGAAGACCTGTCCGCTGATCCAGGCTCCGGCCTCGGACGCCAGGTAGACCGCCAGCTCGCCGATGTCTTGCGGCGTGCCTGCTCGGCCCAGCGGGATGGACTTCAGGATCAGCTCGCCGTGCGCCTCCAGCAGGGCCTCGCCCATGTCGGTGGCGATGAAGCCCGGCGCGATCACGTTGGCGCGGATGCCGAGCTCGGCGTTCTCGCGGGCCACGGTCTGGGTCAGCGCGTTGACACCGGCCTTGGCCGCGTTGTAGGGCGCGCCGTTGGCGCCGCAGGCGTCGGCGGCGACCGACGAGATGCTCAGGATCACCCCCGAGCGCTGCTCGCGCAGCACGGGCAGCGCGGCGTGCAGCGTGTTGAAGACGCCGCCCAGGTCTACGTCGATCACCCGCTGCCAGTAGCCCGGGTCCACCTCGTGCAGCGGCTGGAAGCGAGAGGCCACGCCCGCGTTGGCCACCACTACGTCCAGGCCGCCCAGCGCGTCCACGCTTCCCTGCACCAGCGCGCGCATGGCGTCCAGGTCGCGCACGTCGGCTGCCAGGGCCACGGCCTTGCGGCCGAGGCCTTCGATCTCCGCGATCACCTCATCGGCGGCGGATTGGTCGCGCCGGTAGCCCAGCGCGACGTCCGCGCCGGCCCGGGCGAAGGCCACGGCGATGCCCCGGCCGATGCCGCGGGAGGCTCCCGTGACCAGGGTCCGCTTTCCTTCCAGGGGAGCGCTCATGCGATTCCTCCTTGTGCGCCGACCTGCACGAAGGTCGCGCCCAGCTCCGGGTAGGAGCCGTCGGGCAGGTCCAGGCGGCGTTCGCAGCCGATCTCGAGCCGGCGGGGGCCTTCGTCCGACGCCTGTGCGTCCAGCTCCACGCGCACGGCGATGGGCGAATCCGGCCAGCGAAAGCAGAGCGTGCCGTCCTCGTCGCTCTCGCTTCCGCCGAGCAGCTCGCCCCACAGGCGGCGCGCGGCGGCCGGGTCCCGCGCCACCAGCCGCAGGGCCAGGATGCTCGCCGCGTCGGCAGGATCCGCTGGCACAGGCCAGTTCTCGTGCGACTCCGCCAGCTGCACGACGATGCCCATGGCCTGCTTGGGATGCACGAAGGCCTCCTTCCACATGGGCTGGCTGTCGTTGTAGCCGACGATGTCGTAGCCAAGCTTTTCTGAGCGGGCGGCGGCGGCGGCGAGATCCGGAACCTTGAAGGTCACGTGGTGGAAGCCGGGGCCGCGGGCGTCCAGGAAGCGGTGCAGGAAGCCGCCCGGCGGGCCGTGGGGCTCCAGCAGCTCCAGTACGCCGCCGTTGGCGAAGCGCCACTGGGTCCAGCGGAAGACGCCCTCGGGCATCTCGGCCACGTACACGCCCCCGAGCAGGTCGCGCACCAGGGGAAGGCCGTCGCTCATGCGCCGCAGGCCCAGCGCCACGTGGTCGAGCTTGAAGGGAGAGGACATGGCTCGGAACGGTTACCGCGTTCCGTGCGCGGGGGCTATGCTTCGCGACCACCCCCCGCGATCGCGAGGGGAGTCTCATGAATCAGGACGCGCCCCGGGAAGAGTGGGCCAGCCGGTCGGGATTCCTGCTGGCGGCGGTGGGCTCCGCCGTGGGGCTGGGCAACATGTGGCGCTTCTCCTACCTGACGGCGGAGAACGGGGGCGCCGCCTTCCTGGTGCTGTACCTGGGCATCACCCTGCTGGTCGGGCTCCCGGTACTGCTGGCCGAGTTCGTCCTGGGCCGGGGCGCGCGCCGCGGTCCCATCGGTGCGCTGGCCCACTACGGCGGGCGGGGCTGGGCGTCGCTGGGCTGGCTCTTCGTAGGAACCGGCTTCCTGATCCTGTCGTACTACAGCGTCATCTCCGGCTGGACCCTTCGTTATGCGCTGACGGCGCTGGTCCGCGGCTTCCCGGCCGACGCGGGCGCCTTCTTCGAGTCCGTGGCCACCGGGCCCGCGTCGATCGCCTGGCACGTGGGGTTCATGGCGATCAGCATCGCGATCGTTCGCGGCGGCGTGAAGCGGGGCATCGAGCGCACGGCCCTGGTGCTGATGCCGCTGCTCTTCGTGCTGGTGGTGGGGCTGGCGCTGTATGCGACGACCCTGGACGGCGCGCGTGCCGGCTACCGCTTCTACCTGGAGGCGGACCTGGGCGCCCTCACCGACCCCAAGGTCCTCCAGGCCGCGGCGGGGCAGGCGTTCTTCAGCCTGTCCCTGGGGATGGGCGCCATGATGACCTACGCCAGCTATCTGGGGCAGAACGAGCATCTGCCCAACGAGTCGTTGGTCGTCGCCATCGCAGACTTCGGGGTCGCCTTCGTCGCCGGGCTGGCGGTCTTTCCGCTGATCTTCGCGCTGGGGCTTCAGGCCGACGTGGGCGAGAGCACCGTGGGCGCTCTCTTCATCACGCTTCCCAAGACCTTCGCATCCATGGGCGGGGCGGGGCGGCTGGTAGGCACCCTCTTCTTCGTCGCCCTGGTGGTGGGCGCGCTGACCTCGGCGATCTCGCTGCTCGAGGTGGTGGTGGCCGCCGCGGTCAGCGGCCTGGGCTGGAGCCGGCACCGCGCGGCCACGCTGCTCGGCGCCGTGATCGCCGTGCTGGGCATCCCCTCGGCGCTCTCCCTGGACACCCTCGGCTTTCTGGATCAGCTCGCCGGCAACGTATTCCTGGTCTTCGGCGGGCTGATGCTGGCGCTCTTCGTCGGCTGGGCCATGCGCGATCCCATGGCGGAGGTGAGGCCGGGCGCCGAGGGCGTGGCCTGGTTCGGTCTGTGGCGCTGGCTGCTGCGAATCCCGGTGCCGATCGTGCTGGCCGTGGTCCTGGTGCAATCGCTGCGCGCGCTGTTCGAGTAGGCCTGGCCCGGCTAGATCCCGACCCGCCCCAGGGCGCGTTCCACCGCACCCCGGTTGTCCGGGCGCATGGCGGCATTCAGGAGCAGCGCGGCGATGGTGAACGGGATCACGTCGGCGGGTGTCCCGGCCAGCAGCGCCAGCACCAGCCCCAGGATCGCCACGCCTTCGTTGAGTACGAGGCACAGCATCCAGGGCGTGAAGCTTCGCACTGCAGTCGTCAGCGCGCGCCGCTCGTGCTCGGGAAGCCGATCGAACTGCGCCAGCACTTCCGGGTTGCCCCGCAGCAGCGCGTCCCGCGAACCGGCCAGCGGGTCGGCCGTCGGCGCGGTTCCCCGGGGCGGCGCGGCCGCCCGCGCGCGGCGGTGCAGCAGCCACGACAGGCCCGCCGCCCCCGCGGCCGCCACGTAGAAGAGCGGGCGCAGGGTCGTGCCCAGCTCGCTGCCCTCGCGCCCCCCGGCTACGGCGAAGGCCACGGCCCCGTAGAGCACGATCGACAGGGTCAGCACCGTCCAGACCAGCTTCTGGACCCGGTCGATTCGCGACAGCAGCGCTTCCAGCTCCGGCGAGAGCACGCTTCCCTCCCTTGCGGCGATCCCGTTCTTCCGGTTCGGCTAGATCGAGCGGCCGGCGCCTTCCCAGTAGCGCTGGCGCAGATCCTTCTTCAAGACCTTGCCGGACGGGTTGTAGGGGAGCTCCTCCACGAAGTCGATGCTGCGCGGCAGCTTGTAGTCGGCCAGCCGCTCGGCGAGGTACTCCTGGATCGCATCGGTGTCGGCGGGCGCGCCCTCCTTGAGATGGACGATCGCCTTGACCTCCTCGCCCCAGTCGTCGTTGGGCACGCCGATGACCGCGCAGTCGTAGACCGAGGGATGCGTGCGCAGCTCCACTTCGATCTCCGCCGGGTAGATGTTGACGCCGCCGGAGATGATCATGTCCTTCTTGCGGTCGACGATGTAGAGGAAGCCTTCGTCGTCCAGCCGGGCCATGTCGCCCACGCTGAAGAAGCCGTCCTCGATGCACTCGTCCGTGGCCTGCTTGTTCTTGTAGTAGCCGCTGATCAGGACGGGGCTCTTGACGTAGAGGGTTCCGATCTCGCCGGTGGGGACCTGCTTGCCCTCGTCGTCGACGATACGCAGTTCGTTCCCGGCCGCGACCGTTCCGCACGAGCCGGGCTTCCGCAGGATGTCGTCGGGCCCGATGATCGTGTTGATCCCGGTCTCGGTGGCGCCGTAGAACTCGTAGACGCACGGGTTGGGGAAGAGTTCCACGGTCTTGCGCTTGAGGGAGTCCGGGAAGGGCGCCGCACCCACGATGAGCCGCTGCATCGAGGAGAGGTCGTAGCGGGCGACCACCTCGTCCGGCAGCGCGCAGAGCCGGTTCAGCATGGTGGGCACCACGAAGGCCGAGGTGATCTGCTCGTCCTGGATGCGGCGCAGGGTCTCCTCCGGATCGAAGCGCCGTTGGATGATCACGGTCCCGCCCAGGAGGTGGGCGATGAGTCCAAAGACGGGCGGCGCCGAGTGGTAGAGCGGGCAGGTGAGCATGTGTCGGTCCGGCGGTGAGTAGCCGAAAGCGCCGACGATCCCGATCATCAGCTTCGTGATCTCCGCGCGCATGCTGGCGTCGCCCGGATCGCGGAAGGCGCCCTTGGGCCGACCGGTGGTGCCGGACGTGTAGATGATGGAGCCGCCGGTCGCGCTGCCCAGGGACAGGAAGCGCTCGCCGGAACCCTGATCCAGGGCTTCCTGGAACGAGAGCGGCTTGGGCAGGTGACCGCGCCACTCCACATCGTTGCCCACCACGACGAAGCGGTCTTCCGACATGCGCGGCATCTCGGCCAGCGAGCCGGCCAGCCGTTCGGCGAAGACGTCCTGGCAGATGAACGCCTTGGCATCCGAGTTGTCGGCGATGTAGGCGGCTTCGGGGCCGGTCAGCCGGTAGCCAACCGGGACGCCCATGCAGCCGATCTTCTGGAGCGCGTAGCTGAGGATGTAGAACTCGGCCCGGTTGTAGAGCATCCAGGCGACGCGATCGCCTTCCTGCAGGCCGAAGCGGTCGCGCAGGAAGGTCCCCAGGCGGCAGGCGTGATCCTCCCAGTCGTCCCAGGTGAGGCGGTATTCGTCGTCGACGAGAGCCAGGCCCTCGGGATTGGATCGGACGTGGGCGTCGTAGCTTCCGGGGGCGGGGGCTTGATCGGCCATGGGGGCTCCTAGAGTTGGCGCCCCAGGGTATCACCGACTTCGACGTCTCGGGAGGCGCGGCACGTACGCCGGAACGAGCCGGGACAGGAGGTCCCCGTCGCTCACGACTCCACCTTGCCGCGCTGGTCGATCCAGTCGTCGACCCGCTGCCACTGCCCGAACAGCCACTCGATGCGCGCGTCGCGATCCCGCGGCACGTCGGCGCCGGGCACGATCCAGAATGTCAGGACCACGGTCCGGTTGACCAGGCCTCCGCCCAGGAACCGGCGGAAGCTCTGGATCCCGTCGAAGCCCACGTGGGCGCAGAAGAGCGCGTCCACGCCTTCGGCCGCCTCCAGCAGGCCGATCGCCCCGCCCAGCCGCGGTGGTAGCACGTGGGTCAGCGCGCGCGTGCGCTCGTAGAGGTCGCGGTCGCCCGAGGCCTCGAGCTTCTCCAGGATGCGAGTCTTCTTGGCCTCGGTGAAGCGCGTGCCTTCCGGGAAGATGGCCACGCCGTCGCGCGGCCCCAGGTCCTCGGCCAGCCGCTGGATGCCGGCGATCTCCCGGGCGCTGTCGGCTCCGCTGCGATCGACGAAGTAGTTGGGCAGGCGGTTGCCGCAGAGGTCCAGGCACGGATCCCAGAGCAGCTCGCGTTTGATCACGTGGCGGAAGTCGATGCCGTGCTTCGCGGACACCAGCGCGGAGGGCAGGATCGTGTCGGCCACGCTGGCATGGCGCATGAAGAGCAGGTAGGGACCGGGCGGAAGCTCGTCGAGCCCCTCGATCTCGAAGCGCAGCCCGAAGCAATGGCGGGCACCGTTCACCAGCATCTGGGTCCACCAGCACTTGAGCCGGAAGTTGGCGTTCAGCCAGGCCTCGCGGCTGGGCTTTGCGATCCGCTGCCACACCCACAAGGCGCCGCTGGCGAGGATCCCGGCGCATTCGAAGGCCAGGTACCAGGTGAAGAAGAGGATGGTGCGGGTCAGGGCGAGCGGCGTCCCGCGCACCGCGTCCAGCACGGCGCACAGCGGAACCGTGAGGGGGAGCGTGACGACGCCGAGCACCAGCAGCCCGAAGTACATCGGGATCGTGATCAGGCGGCGGAAGAGCGGTTTCACCGGGGCGCCAGCAGGCGGCGCCTTAGGCGAGCGCGCCGAGGACGGGCTCGCGACGAGCACGCGCCTTGGAGAACACGATCTGGTTGCCCAGGATGGCGCGCTCGGCGAAGCCGCCGGAGCAGTAGCAGAAGTAGAAGTCCCACATGCGCAGGAAACCGTCGTCGAGGCCCAGGGCCCGCACGTCGTCCAGGCGCTCGTGCAGGGCGCGTCGCCAGCGAAGCAGAGTCTCGGCGTAGTGCGACGTGATGTCCTCCAGGTGGATGATGCGCAGGTCCGTCTTCGCGGCGATGCAGCGCGAAATCGCGCCCAGCGAAACGAGTTGCCCGCCGGGGAAGATATAGCGCTTGACGAAGTCCACGTTTCGGACGGACGACTTCCACGCCTGATCGGGAACGAGGATCGCCTGCAGCGCCATCAAGCCGTCGGCGCGCAGCCGTTCGCTGCACACCCGGAAGAAGTCGGGCAGGTGGCGGACGCCCACGGCCTCGATCATCTCGATGGACACCAGCTTGTCGAAGGTCCCCTCCAGGTCCCGGTAGTCGCAGAACAGGATGTCCACCCGGTCCTCGAGCCCGGCCTGGGCTACGCGCTTGCGCGACAGCTCGTACTGCTCGCGCGAGATCGTGGCGCTGGTGACGTGGCAGCCGTGACGGCTCGCGGCGTGCAGGGCGAAGCCGCCCCAGCCGCCGCCGATCTCCAGCACGCGATCTCCGGGCTTCAGCTCGAGCTTGCGGCACAGACGCTCGTACTTGGCCGTCTGCGCCTCCTCCAGGCTCATGTCGCTGCGTTCGAAGACGGCCGAGGAGTAGGTCAGGCTCGGGTCCAGGAAGAGCGAGAAGAAGTCGTTGCCCAGGTCGTAGTGGGCGGCGATGTTGCGACGCGCGCCGCGGCGGTGGTTGCGCCGCAGGGCGTGCAGGAGCTTGAGCCCCGGCTGGATCAGGCGCGTGATGCCGCGGTCCACCTGGCCGAGCCCGGCGTTTCGGGCCAGCACGCGGATGACCGAAGGCAGGTCCTCGCTGGACCAGTGGCCGTCCATGTAAGACTCCGCGGCTCCCACGCTGCCGCGCCGGGCCAATGCGCCGTAGAAGCGTGAATCGTGCACGTCGATTCGCGCTTCCAGGTCGGACTCGCGTGGGCCGAAGCGGTGGGATCCGTCGGCATCCTTCAGGACCAGGATGGCGTCTTCGATCCCCTCCAGCCGGGAGAGCAATGCGCGTCGCGCCGCGCGCGCCAACGCGCCGGGCCGCGACCGCCGGGCGTAGTCTTCTTCGTTTGCGTGGGTGAGGCTTTCGGTCATCGTGCGGCGACCTCCAGGCTCCCTCGTGACTCCGCATCCTCCCCGGGATGCGGGCACTCGGGAACTCCCTTCCGCCGCAGACGAATCGCGTGTCCATGGATGGCCGCGAACCCCTGGGCGGTCATCGCCGGATAGCGTACCAGCATTCGGGCCGGCGCAGGCCCCGAGATCTCGCGCCGCTCGAGGTCGAGTGCTCGCTCAAGGACCCGGCCGGAAGGCCGTGTCGTGGTGCTCGTGTGCCGAGTCCAGGGCGTGGTGCAGGCCGCCCGCCGCGGCCGGGGCGCGCATGCGATCCAGCGCGGCCCGCTCGATCTGGCGGACCCGCTCGCGGGAAAGGCCCAGCTGCTGGCCCACCTCGTGGAGCGTGTGCGCCTCCATGCCCCCCAGCCCGAAGCGCATCTGCAGGATGGCCCGCTCGCGCGGCGGCAGGATGTCCAGCAGCCGTCCCACCACGGGCTGGATCTCCGCGTCGTTGATCGCCTCGGTCGGGTCGCTGTCCTCGTCGCGAACCAGATCCCCCAAGGGCATGTCTTCGCGACCGGGCGCCTCGGCGTCCAGCGACGCGATCTTGCGCGTGGCGCGGTAGAGCGCCTCCATGTCCTGGTCCTCGACGCCCAGCGCGTCCATCATCTCCTCGCGAGAGGGGTCGCGCCCCAGCTTGTGGCTCAGCTCCTCGCGCGTGCGCTTCTCACGAATCGCCAGGTCGTAGACGTGGGAGGGCAACCGCACGGTGCGCGACTGGTTCTGGGCCGCCCGGATGAACGACTGGCGAATCCACCAGGCGGCGTAGGTTGAGAACTTGAACCCGCGGGTGGCGTCGAACTTCTCCACCGCGCGCACCAGTCCGATGTTCCCCTCCTGGATCAGGTCGATGAAGAGAACGCCGAGGTTCCGGTACTCCTTGGCCATGAAGACCACCAGCTTGAGGTTGTGCCGGATGAACTCGTTGCGGGCCCTGATCAGTCCCTCCCGGTGCGTCTCGATCTCCTCCATGCGCCGGCGCAGGGCGGCGGCCGGAAGCCCGGTCTGGGTTCGCGTGGCTCGCCCTTCGGCCGCGTCCTCGCAGAGTGCCTCCCAGGTGCCGTCGAACAGGCGCATGGCAAGGCCGGAGCGCAGCACTTGGTGGGCCAGGGCCGCGCGGTCGGCCGCGGTGCGCACGCCCCGTTCCAGCAGTGAGGCGACCCGACCGAGCGCGCGGTCCAGTGTGGGGCCGGGGTCCGGGTGTGCGGGATCCCGCCAGTGCGCCGACAGCCTGGCGGTGGCGCGGCCGTCCGCGAGGATTTCGCGCCAGAGGCGCACCACGCGGAGTGCTGTGAAGGGGATGGCGGCCAGCGCCTGACGGTAGGCGGCCTCGTGGCCCCGCATCTCCTGGCTCAGCTCGACCTCCTGCTCGCGGGTGAGGGTGGGGAGGTCGGCGATGCCGCGCAGGTACTCGCGGAGGACGAAGGCCGGGTCCTCGGGGTCGAAGCGTCGACCTGCAGCGCTGGGGATGGGCGGGGTAACCGCCGCCGGGGCCTGCTCGAAGTCGTCCGCGGGATGCGTAGTCGGGGTGGTGTCGAAGTCCATCGCCCGAAATCTGGACCAGGTGACAGTCGCTGTCAAGGTAGTGTCTATAAAAATCTAGACAGAATCCATGGAACCTTCATCCTGGGGTCCTCACCATGCGGCCGATGCGCCTCTCCATCTCGTCCAGATCCAGCTGCTCGACGCCCTCGAACGGCCCGCCCCGGACGGGTCCTCCGATCCAGAGCGCGACCCGCTCGGGAAGCTCCTTCCGCAGCTCCTTCAGGTACTTGCGCGTCGCGGCGGGGGCCAGGCGGACGACGCCCAGGGCCACCGCGTCGGCGTCGAGCTGGCGGGCCGCGCCGACCACCTCGTCCACCGGCAGGTTGGGCCCCAGGTAGGTGATCGCCGCTCCCGCGCTCAGTGCGACGATCGCCGCGATCAGCGCCCCGAATTCGTGAAGCTCACCCTGTGGGGTGGTGAATAGAACCCGCGGCCCGCTCCGGTTCGCGCTTGCGGCGCGCAGCGCGACTCCCAGAATTCCGCGCGTCACCGACGAGAGAAGGTGCTCCGACGCCACGCTGCTCTCGCCGTGCTCCCAGCGTTCGCCGATCTCGCAAAGCAGCGGGGCAGCCACGCGTCGCGCGAACGGCTCTGGACCCAGCGTGACGAACTGAAGCGACAGGAGCCCGTCCAGCGCCTGCAGGTCCAGGCGCTCCACCGCGGAGCGAATCGCGTTCAGCGGGCTGCCTTGGGGCGCCGTCGCCTCCGCCGGAGGCGACAGCAGCCGCTCCAGGTTCGCATCGGAGTGGGACGCCAGGTCGGAGATGCGATGTCCCGCCTCGACGCCCTCGCGCAGCAGGCGCAGGCGCGCCACGTCGTGGGCGGAGTAGCGCCGTGTGCCACCCGGCGTCCGCCCCGGGGTCACGGCGCCGTAGCGCCGCTCCCAGGCGCGGATGGTGTGCTCGCCCAGCCCCGTAAGGCGGACGACGGCGCCGAGGGGATAGGTCGGGCCGGTCGGTGCGGTGGCGCGTGCGTTCATGGCAATCGCAAGGATCTAGACAACAGTTTGACAACGGTGCCGAGGCAGTCAAGCTGAGCCCCATGGAAGACCGCATCGAGATCTCGGTTCTGTTCGATGGGGACTGCCCGCTGTGCGTTCGGGAGGTCCGTATGCTGCGGCGCCTGGACCGCGGTCGCATCGGCTTCGAGGACATCGCGGCGCCCGGCTTCGAGGCGTCCCGCTACGGTCTCGACTCGGCGACCCTGATGGCGCGCATCCACGGCGTGCTGGGCGACAGTCGCGTCATCGAGGGGATGGAGGTCTTCCGCCGCGCGTACGCTGCGGTGGGGCTTGGTTGGCTGCTGGCGCCGTCGCGCTGGCCGTTGCTGCGACCCCTGTGCGACGCGGCCTACCGGAGCTTCGCGCGGAACCGGCTGCGCCTCACGGGCCGCGCCGGCGACGGCTGCGACGGCGAGCGCTGCGCCACTGCGATGTAGTACGGGGCTAGACTTCGATCGATGCCCAGTGCCGTACGCCTCATCCGGATCGGGATCTCCTCCTGCCTGCTCGGCCAGCGGGTCCGCTACGACGGCGGCCATAAGCGCGACGGCTTCCTGACCGACGTGCTGGGCCGGTTCGTCGAGTGGGTGCCCGTGTGCCCGGAGGTCGAGGTCGGCATGGGGATCCCCCGGCCCACGCTGCGCCTGGTCCGAAGCGGCGACGACCTGAGGATGGTCGCCGAGCGCAGCGGCGAGGACCACACCCGCGCCATGCGCTCCTTCGCGCGCAAGCGCGTGGCCGCCCTGCGCAAGCTGGACCTGGCGGGCTACGTGCTGAAGAAGGACTCGCCGAGCTGCGGCATGGAGCGGGTTCGGCTGTACGGCGAGAAGGGCATGCCCGAGAAGAAGGGACGCGGCCTCTTCGCGCAAGCCCTGCTCGAAGGCATCCCCCAGCTACCCATCGAGGAAGAGGGTCGTCTTCACGCCCCGGCGCCGCGCGAGAACTTCATCGAGCGGGTCTTCGCGTATCGCCGGCTGCGCGGCCTGTTCCGTGGCCGCTGGAGCGTGGGCAGCTTGGTGGCCTTCCACGCGGCCCACAAGCTGCAGCTCATGAGCCACGAGCCGCAGGCGTACCCACGCCTGGGCCGTCTGGTGGGCGAGGCCAAGGGCATGGACCGGGATGAGCTGCGCAGTCGCTACACCGACGGGTTCATGGAGGCCCTGGTGCGAAAGGCCACGCCGCGCCGGAACGTGAACGCGATGCACCACATGCTGGGCTTCTTTCGCAAGCACCTGGACGCGCGCTCGAAGCAGGAGCTGCTGGGCCTGATCGAGGACTATCGCAACGGCCGGGTCCCCCTGGTGGTCCCGCTCACGCTGATCCGCCACCACGTGGAGCGCTGCGACATCGCCTGCCTCCGGGACCAGCACTACCTGGCGCTCAGTCCAGGCCGGCGCGGCGCTGGGCGGCCAGCGCCTCCACGATCTCGATCCGGCGCACGGCGTCGCGCACCTCGATGGCGAACGCCTTGCGGCGCCCGGCCAGGCCGGGCGACCCGGGCTCCACCAGGCCGCGGTTGCGGGCCAGCCGCAGCCCGGTGTCGAAGAGGCTCTTGGCGACCGACTCCGGGCTTCGTACCCGCCCTTGCAGCACGTACTGACGGCCCAGCTTCTGGCACTCGTCGATGAAGGGACCCGGCTCGAAGGGGGCGTCGCTGCTGCGGCGCGCCAGCAGGTCGGCCACCACATCGTAGGCGTCCAGGAACGGGCGCAGCACGCGGTGGGAGGAGAGGGGGCGAATCTGGCGCACGAGCTCGAGCGCGGCGGTCGGGTCGTCGGTCAGCTGCGACTCCCAATCGCTCACGTGGTAGGCCAGCTCCTGGCTCAGCTCGCGGCGGAAGACGTCCTTCTCCGAGAAGAAGAACTCGAACTTCAGCAGATCGCGCAGCCGCCAGGCTTCGTCCCAGAACGCGTCCAGCGGGTCGGACACATCCTGGCCGGCCGCCGCCAGCAGGGCCAGCTCCGCGATGGCGCCGTTGATGAAGAAGTGCGCGACCGAGTTGCGGTAGTAGGCGGCGGCGAAGTGCTGGTCGCGCTCGATGGCGTAGACGGCTTCCGGACCCTCTTCGTAGCACGACACCACGCCGCTCGAGCGCAACGCATCCAACGCGCGGCGCACGCCGTCGGGCGTCTCCAGGTCGTCCAGTTCGGTGGTGGTGGGAAGCTTCCGGCGGCGCGCGTACTCCAGCAGGTTGTGCATCGCCAGCAGGATGCCCTCCACCGTGAGCGCGCGGTTGCCGGCGCCCAGCAGCGTCAGTGTCACCAGCGACGTGGGCGTGATTGGCGTGGCGCGATTGATGCGGACGCAGGTCTCGAAGGCGAGCTTCTGCACCTCGAGCTCCGGCGACTCGTGGTCGGGATCGTCGTCGGGGTTGCGCTTGCCCAGGGCGGTGCTCAGCGAGATCGGCTCGCCGAAGCGGATGTGCACGTCGCCGTAGCGCCGCCGCAGACGGCGCACAAAGCCGACGAACCAGCCGAAGCTCTCCTTCTCCTTGGCGCCCCCGCGCTGCTCCCGGGCGTAGTCGCCCATGTCGGAGATCTGGTCGTAGGCGATGGAGACCGGGATCAGCATCACGTCGTCGGAGCAGCCGCGATGCCAGGCATCCACCACGTAGGTGAGCAGACCAAAGCGCGGGGGCAGCAGCTTGCCCGAGCGCGAGCGGCCGCCCTCCACGTACCACTCCAGGGAGAAGCGCTTCTCGATCAGGTAGTCCACGTACTGGCGTAGCGTGAACTTGTAGATCGGGTTGTCTTTGAACGAGCGCCGGATGAAGAAGACGCCGCTACGTCGCACCAGGGGGCCGATCGGGAAGAAGTTCATGTTGATGCCGCCCGCGGTGTGGTTCGGGGGCAGGCCGCGCTCGTGCAGCGCGTACTGGAGCACCAGGTGGTCCAGGTTGGACTTGTGGGACGGCAGAAAGATCACCGGGTGCCGTTGTCCCATGCTGGCGATCCCGTCGAGCTGGCGCTCGTCGAAGCGCAGGCTGCGGTAGCCCTGCGACCACAGGGCGCGGATCAGCGAGGCGGCCAGGTCGATCACGTAGGGGCTATGGGTGGCGGCAATTTCCCGCAGGTACCGCTTCGCCTGCTTGTGGGCCGAGGCTTCGTCGCTGCCCTGCTCGCGGGCGATGCGCGCCAGCCCGCCGCGGACCTTGGGGCGCGACAGGATGTCGTCGTCCACGAAGCGGGCCACCTTGTAGCGCGCGCCGCGCAGGCGGCGTTCGGCGCGCTCCAGGGCCAGGGCCGCCTGGCGCGAGACGAACTCGGCCAGGCCCGTGGTTGCCAAGGCGTCGGCGCCCCCCGCTTCACGCCAGCGCGTGCGCAGATCCGAGAGCGGCGCCGGATCGCCCGCGACGATGCGGCAGCGGTCGCGGTCGTGGCGCAGGGTCCAGCGCTGGCGCATTCGGCCCGGGTCCCGCGGGTCGCCGAAGGTGAGCAGGTCCGACCAGCGCGCCGCGCGCACGCCGTCGCGCTTGGCTGGCAGCCAGGCTACGCGCAGCGGGGTCATCAGCGGGTCCTCGCCGGATGCGACACAGGACTCGAGGCCCGAGTCCGGCGCGGTTCGGCGGGACCGGCGCCGGGAGGCCGGGATGGGCAGGCACTGGACCTCCGCGTCGCCGGTGCCCTCGGGCCGCGCCCGGGCGGTCCACTCCCGCAGCAGCCGCGCCTCCAGCGGGCTCGAGCTGTCCAGCAGGAAGACCACCCGCTCGCCGGGCCTGGCGGGCCAGGTGGGCTCGTCCGTTACGGGCTTGTTGGGGCTCACGTCTGGGACCTCGGCTCCATTCTACTCCGGCGGCCCGCCCTCCAGGAAGTCGAAGGCCAGGTTCGCCATGGATCGGACGCCCAGGATGAGCGCGCGCTCGTCGAGCATGAAGCCGGGCGCGTGGTTCGGCGCCGCGTCCTGCGCCGCCACATCGGGCCGCCGCACGCCGAGCCAGTAGTAGAGCCCGGGAGCCCGCTCGGCGAAGAAGGAGAAGTCCTCGGCGCCGGTTCGCGCCAGGCCCACCGCCACGTGCTTGGTTCCCGCGGTGCGGGCCAGGGTCGGCAGCATGCGCTCCACCAGGGCGGGGTTGTTGACCGTGACCGGATAGCCCAGCTGGATGTCCACCTCGGCGCTGGCGCCGTCGATCGCCGCGGCGTGCTGGGCGACCTCGCGCACCTTGCGGTGCAGGTCGAAGCGCATCTCCGGATCCAGGGAGCGGATCGTGCCCTTGAGGGTCACGTGGTCCGGGATGATGTTGTGGCGCACGCCGCCCTCGACCACGCCGATCGTCACGATGGATCCGATCCGCGTGTCCACCCGGCGTGCCGGGATCTCGCGCACCGCCAGGATCACGCGCGCCGCGGCCGCCACCGGGTCGATCCCGCGCCACGGGTACGCGGCGTGGGTCTGGCGGCCGCGCACGGTGATGTCCAGGCGATCGGAGCTGGCCATCACGCCACCCGAGCGGTAGCCCAGGGTTCCTACCACGAAGTCGGGTGTCGCGTGCAGTCCGAAGACGGCGTCGGGAATCGGGTCGTCGAAGGCGCCTTCCTTCAGCATCAGCCGCGCGCCGCCTTCCTCGCCCTGGGGCGCGCCCTCCTCGGCGGGCTGGAACAGGAAGACCACCGTCCCCGGAAGCTCGTCGCGCTGCTCCGCCAGGACGCGTGCCGCTCCCAGCAGCACGGCTACGTGGGCGTCGTGCCCGCACGCGTGCATCACCCCGACGTCGCGGCCGTCGTACGTCGTGCGCGCCGTGGAGGCGAACGGCAGGCCCGTATCTTCCACCACCGGCAGCGCGTCCATGTCCGCGCGCAGGGCGACCACCGGACCCGGCTTGCCGCCGCGCAGGACGCCCACCACGCCGGTGTGGGCCACCTCGCCGCGCACCTCCAGGCCCAGGTCCTCCAGCTCGGCGGCCACCAGCTTGCCGGTGGCAAACTCGCGATTCGACAGCTCGGGATGCTGGTGGATGTGCCTGCGCCACTGGACCACCTGCTCTTCCACCTCCGCCGCCAGGCGGTCGATCTCGGCCGCGCGCGCGGTGCGCGGCGCCGGGATCGGCAACGGCTCATCGGTCAGGACCGGCAACTGCTGCGCAACGGGCGGTGCTAGCGCGGGGGCGGGGGCCTCCTCGGCGGCTTCGCCACAGGCCAGGGCCAGCGGCAGGATCAGCAGAGGCAAGAGCCGGGTTCGGCGCATCGGGTTCTCCTATCGCCTTGGTGCGTGCGTGGCGACGCGGGTCGCGAAGGGTATCGTAGACGCCGGAGGCTACGTCGTGACCCAGCATCCCCCCCGCTTCCATCCCACGGCCGCCATTCCGCTGGTGGCCGGCCTCGCCTGGCTCTGGTGCGCCGCCAGCTTCGGCATCGTCGGGTTCATTTTCTCGGTGATCCCCGGCTGCCTGCTGCTCTCAGCCGGCGTCGGCATGCTGCTCTGGGCCGGCGACATGCGCATGCCCCAGTTCGCTTCCGTGGGGGGCCTGCTGGGCGTTCCCCTCGCCCTTCCGGCCATCTTCGTGGCGGGCCCGGGCACCGCCGCGCTGCTGATCGCGCTCTCGGCTCTGTCCTTTCTGGCCGCAGGCCGCGTAGCGCTTCGCCAGGATCCCCACTTCCCGGACGTTCCCGTGCCGGAGCCGTCCCTCTCCCTGTACGCCCAGGTCGCCTGCGACAACTCGATCCTGGCCTGGATGCAGGTCAACCTCGACCTTCGCGAGGGCGACGAGTGGCGGCGCATCTCGCGCGAGGTCTTCGATGCGGCCGAGCTCTACGACGCCCGCGGTTGGCTCGAAAAGCCGATGGACTACCACCGGTTGCCGCCGTTGCTGGAGAATCCGGACATCCGCCAGGCGCGCACCCGCAAGCGCGAGTACGAGCACCTCCGCTTCGAGAGCGGCTACGAGCCCTGGGACGGCGAGCCCGGCAGCGAGCGCTGGGACTCGTTCACCGCCAACAAGACCGCCCACGCGTGGGTGCTGCGCCACCCGGGGCCGCCGCGCCCCTGGCTGGTGGGGCTGCACGGTTACCGCATGGGCATGGCCGCCATCGACCTGCTGGCCTTCGAGCCCGGCTACTACCACGAGAAGCTGGGGATGAACCTGCTGATCCCCGTGCTGCCGCTCCACGGGCCGCGGGCCATCAAGCGCAGCGGTGACCGTTTCATCGGCGGCGACCCCTTGGACTCGATCCACGCCGAGGCCCAGGCCATGTGGGACCTGCGCCGGCTGCTCAGCTGGGTGCGCGCGCAGGAAGCGCCGGCCGTCGGTGCGATGGGCTTGTCCCTGGGCGGCTACCAGACCGCGCTGCTGGCCTGCTTCGAGGAGGATCTGGCCTGCGCGATCGCGGGCATCCCGCTCACCGACATGTCCCGCGCGGTCTGGCGCCATGCGCCCCTGCTGCACCTGCTGCATGCCGAGCGCGAGGGCATCGTGCGCGATCACGT
>JAFDET010000292.1 GCA_019310195.1 Deltaproteobacteria bacterium | reverse complement strand
GGCGCCGTCGGCGGTCGCCCAGATGCCCGGCGAGCAGCCGAATCTGCGGCCTCGGATCACCCAGGAGAGCGTCCGGTCCGAGCTGAAGCACAAGCAGGTGCGGGCGGCGGGTCACCGGATCTTCGCCACTCCGTTCAACCTGCTCGATGGCCTCGGCGACGGCCCGATGAACCCCAGCGATACGGAATCGCCCGGTGGGCGGCCCTCGCTCGGGGCCAACGGCATGTTCCTGCGCATGAACGGCCTCGACAGCCAAACGTGCCTCGAGTGCCACAGCATCCTGAGCACCGCGACGATCCCCGCCCAGTTCGCCGTGGGCGGAGCCGGGAACGTGTCGGACAGCGCCTTTCCGGGCGTGGTGAATCCCGACATCAACGATTCGGAGAACAACGGCTTCGCTGCGATCTCGGGCCGCATGATCAACCCGCCCTTCAGCTTCGGCTCGGGCGGTGTGGAGCTGCTCGCGAAGGAGATGACCCAGGCATTGCAGGCGCTCGCCGCCCAGGCCCAGGCGAATCCAGGCGCCGCGGTCGCGCTCGAGGCCAAGGGTGTGGCGTTCGGTTCGGTCGTCTTCGAGAACAGCTCGCTCGATACGTCCGGCGTAGAAGGCGTCGACGACGATCTGATCGTGCGCCCGTTCGGGCGCAAGGGCTGTTGTGCCACGGTCCGCGCCTTCGACGTCGGCGCCATGCAGTTCCACCACGGCATCCAGCCGGTGGAGGTGGTCGGCGAGGGCGTCGATGCCGACGGTGACGGAGTCGTGAACGAGCTGCTGATCGGCGAGCTCAGCGCTTTGCACGTCTTCCAGACGTCCTTGGAAGCTCCGCAGCAGCGCGGCAAGGCTCCCCGGGGCGCGGAGCTCTTCGGGCTGATCGGCTGCGCCGGATGCCACGTTCCGGAGCTCCGCAGCGAGAGTCGACTGCTGACGCTGAGCTTCCCGGAGGTGCACGAAGACCCCAGCGCGAACGTCTACTACACGATCGACCTTTCCAAGCCGCCTGCGCGCTTCGTGAAGGTGGGCCGTGGCGTGTCCGTCCCGCTCTTCGCAGACCTCAAGCGACACGACATGGGTCCGGGCCTCGAGGAGCATACCGGCGACACGCTGGATCCGTACTACCAGACGGCGCGCCTCTGGGGTGTCGCCGACACCGCTCCCTACCTGCACGATGGCCGCGCGGCCACGCTCAGCGAGGCGATCCTCTGGCACGGGGGCGAGGCGCAGGCCTCCCGCGATCTCTTCGCCGGGTTGCCCGACGAGGAGCGGATCGATCTGCTGTCGTTCCTACGCACCCTGCGCACGCCCCGCAAGCCGAGCAAGGATCTCAAGTAGCCGGCGGATCAGGCGCTCGGGGCCCGCAGTACGTGGACCAGGCAGACCTGGCCGATGCCTACCATGTGGGCCAGGGCGAGGCGCGCGTCCGGCTGCTGACGCACGCCGGCTTCGCCGCGCAGCTGGCGGGTGACCTCGGCCACCTGGCCCACGCCGGTGGGGCCGAAGGGGTGGCCCATGGCGATCAGCCCGCCGGAGGCGCTCACCGCGCAGTCGCCGCCGATACGGGAACGGCCCGCGGACAGGTAGTCGGCCCCTTCGCCCTCACCGCACAGGCCCAGGGCCTCGGTGTAGAGAAGCTCCTCCACGCTGAAGGCGTCGTGCACCTCGACCACATCCAGGTCGCCGGGGCCGATCTTCGCCTCGACGAAGGCCTGTGCCGCGGTCTCCCGTGTCAGCTCGACGATCACCGACTGTCCCGGCTCGTAGACCCGCTCGCTGCGCGAGACCGAGGCGATCACCTGAACCACACGGCGCGGTTCGATGCCCAGGCGCGTGATCGCCTCCTCGGACGCCACCAGCACCGCCGCCGCTCCCTCGCCAAAGGGGCAGCACTGCAGCCGCGTGAGCGGACCCGCCACGGGATGCGCCAGCACCTCCTCCAGGCTCCGCTCCTGCTGGAGCTGGGCGTAGGGATTGTGGGCCGCGTTGGCGTGGTTCTTCAGCGCCACTTCGGCGATCTGCTCCACGCCGACACCGTATCGGTTCATGTACTCGTGGGTGAGCAGGGCGAAGCTCAACAGGGGCGAGATGTTCGAGAGCCTCTCGGCGCCGGTCCAGGAGAACGAGAACGGGGCGCTGCCGGGCTTGTCGACGCCCAGGGCCAGGACCAGCTCGCTGGTGCCCGCGGCCACGTCCAGGCAGGCCTGACGCACGGCGCTGGAGCCCGACGCCGAGGCGTTCTCGACCTGGACGACGGACAGTCCCGTGGCGCCCAGGTGCTTGAAGATGGCGCGTCCCGGCGCCATGCCCAGCAGCGTGTTGGCCACGTAGGCGCTCTCGACGGCCGGCCACGGCACCGCGGCATCGGCCAGGGCCTGGCGTACCGCGGCGAGCCCCAGCTCCACGTAGGTGGACTCGCTGGCCTTCTGGTAGCGGTGCAGCCCGATGCCCACGACGAAGACCGGCCGCTGCTCCAGCAGCGTTCGCCCCATCAGGCCGGCCCGTCCGGTGCGAACCGGCAGTCCAGCACCGTGTTTCCCGCGTCGTCGCGGCCCGACTCGACGAGCACGCCGTGGACGTGCTGCCCCACGCTCAGCTCCTCCTCGCGGGCCGCCAACGTCACCTCGAAGGCAGGGCCGGCGTCCAGCATCACCGTGCCGACCACCATGGGGGCCTCACCTTCGGGAGGCCTGGGCCGGTAGACCGTGGCGAAGGCCTGCAGCGCTCCCCGCGCGGGCACCTCCACGATCCGGATGCGGTCGCCGTGAGCGCCACAGCGCTCGCAGCCCAGACGCTGGGCCGGGAAAAAGACGTGACCGCACTCGCAGTGTCCGCACAGCAAGGCGGGAGGCGCGTCGGGAGCCTCCGGGACGGTGAAGAGCGTCTTTCTGCGCGGCACGCGCCGGGGCATGGCTACTCGCTTCCGTGAAGCCCCGGCATGCTAGGGCCTACGGAGAGAAGATACCGATCCCCTCCGCGGGCGGGGCCGGATTCTCCCCCTTCACGATGCGCTGCATGCGTTGCTCGACGAAGGCCTCGCTGCCCTCGTGGGTGAGGATGTAGAAGCGCTGGTTCCGCACCGCATCCAGCACGCGCTCGGCGATCGGATCGACGGGCGTGCCGCCCACGATGAGCGCCTTCAGCACCTGCGCCGCCTGCTCCTGCTCCGCACTGGGGGTCGCCTCCGCGCTCTTCAGCTCCTCGGGCCGGTTGCGCTCCGAGTCCCAGAGGCGCGTGTTCACGAAGCCTGGGCAGAGCACCGAGACGCCGACCTTCGAGCCCAGGGCGGCCAGCTCGCCGTGGAGCGTCTCCGAGAGCGTGACCACGCCGTGCTTGGTGACGTTGTAGGGTCCCACGCCCGGCACCGATACCAGTCCGGCCAGGGAGGCCGTGTTCACGATGTGGCCTTCGTCCTGGGCGATCAGGTGCTTCGTGAACACGCGCACGCCGTGGATGACGCCCCAGAGGTTGGGGCGCAGGGCGAACTCCCAGTCCGCCGTGCTGAGCTCCCACATGGGCCCGCCCGTTGCCACGCCCGCGTTGTTGCACACCACGTGAACCGCACCGAAGCGGTCGAGCACGGCTTGGGCGAGACCGTCCATCTGGTCGGCGTTCGACACGTCCACCACGTGGGGGAATACCTCGACGCCGTCTGCCTCGAAGTCTGCGGCGGCCTGCTCCAGGGCGCCGGTCTCGATGTCGGCCAGGGCCAGCTTCATTCCTTCGCGGGCGAAGCGCTGCGCCATGGCGAGGCCGATGCCGCTGGCGCCGCCCGTCACCACGGCGACCTTCCCGTCTAGCTGCTGCATGGATTCGTCCCTTCCGTCGGTGTTCCGCGGGGCCGCCGACGTGGGGCTCGGATAGCCAAGTCGTCTCGCCGCCGGGTATGAGCGACGTCATACCCGGCGGCGAAGCCGGCGCGTAGCGTCGCCGGAGGGTAGCGGCCCGGCGGCGAAGAGGAGAGAGGGCGATGGCATACCGACTGGCAGAGGCACGCCGTGCCAT
>JAFDET010000291.1 GCA_019310195.1 Deltaproteobacteria bacterium | reverse complement strand
CAGGAGCGGCTCGAAGCCTTCGACGATGCAGCCCGCTGCCTCCAGTACTCCATCATCTCGGGACCCCTGCCCTTCGAGGACTACCTGTCCACGGTGGAGGTCCGCGAGGACGGGGACGGCTGCCACGTGGAGTGGAGCAGCACCTTCGAGCCCAAGGGCATCGCCGAGGAGCAGGCCGGCGCGATCATCGAGGGGATCTATCGCGGTGGCATCAAGGGTGTCCGCGGAGCGCTGGGCCTCTAGTCTCGGGCGTCCCCCAGCTCGGGATAGAAACGCACCGCCGGGTAGGCGGAGCCGGCCAGCCGCTCTCGGCAGAAGGCCTGGATGCACCCGCTGACGAAGAAGCGGCCCTCGGCCACCCAAAAGAAGCTCGGCGGGCCCAGCGCATCGGCGCGCCCGACTACAGCAGACAAATCGCCACCGCGGCGCCCCGCACGAGGGGCGCGGTCACCAAGGGGCTCACCCGCCCGCGCCATCGGCGCGGTCGCGCATGCCGTACTTCTCGAAGGGCCCGATGAACATGTGCTCGTAGAGGCCGTAGCCAACCTGGCCGGCGTAGGAGAAGCGAGCTGCGTGATCCACGATGGTGAGCTGACCCAGGGGAGCGATCTCCTGCGTCCGGTACTCCTTGCCCTGGACCACCAGCGGACCCTGGTACATGCCGTGGCGCCAGTCGGCCTCCACGCCGTAGCCCGTCCCGATGGCGATGAACGCGTGGCAGAGCGGCTCGCACTCGATCTCCAGCGGGCCTCCGGGAGCATCGGGAAAGCGCAGGCTCGAGCCCGTCATCATGCGCGTGCCGGGCTTGAGGCGGTGGTCGTACTGCACGGCGCCCAGGCTCTCGATGGCACGCCCGTCGTTCCAGACCCGACGCGCGTCGTACAGAACCTGCGTGCCGTCGTTCTCTTCGTTGAGGACGTAGAGGATCGAGTGATCGGCGAACTGCATGGGAAAGTAGTTCCACATGCCCGAGAGTGAGCCGGGCCCGCCCGCGTGGATGCCCGGCGGCTCGGCCTCGCCATGGGGTCGGATCCCCCAGGAGCGGTCGCGGGTGCCCCACCAACGATCGGGCGTGACTTCGAGTCGCTCGTCGCCCACCCGCAGCCAGCCGCTCCAACGCCCGGTCTGGGCGAAGCGCGAGGTGTCGAAGAGCACCCGGCCGTGGCGCCGGATGAACTGGTTGTTCTCCTCCACCGCCGGGATCGCCCCCTCCCAGACCAGGTCGCAGGCGATGCCGTGCTCGCTCTCATCCAGCTTGAAGCGCAGCCGCTGCAACGGCTCCAGCACCTCGATCCCGAAGGGCCCCACCGAGAGGTCCCGGCGGTCGCCCAGCTCACGGGAGGCGCGCACCACCCGGTAGTGCTCGCCGCGCTGCACGCAGGCGAAGGCGTCCTGCACGGCCAGGTTGGGGTACTGCCCCATGCCCATCACCATGAAGATCTCGCCGCTCGAGGCGTGCAGGTTGAAGTAGTAGCGGTCGTAGAAGTTGCGGTCGCTGGTGGCGACCAGACGCACCGGCTGGGCGGTCTGGTGAACGGGGAAGTCGTCCCACGACGAGATCACGGCAATCCTCCGGCACGTTCCGGTCGGCCACGAGGCCGGCCGAAAAAGCCTAGAGGATCACCGGAAGCGGTGCGAAGGGAGCACCCGGCAGGAGCGCGGTGTGATCGCCGCCCAGCCAGTCGTCGATGATCGCCGCGTAGACGCGGCGGAAGTCGGTATTGACCTTCAGGTTGTGGGTGGCGTCCAGATCGTCCAGCCGGGGAATCGTGCCGTGCAGCCCACCCGCAACGCCCTCGCCCATCAGCATCGTCACGCCGGCGCGACCGTGGTCCGTTCCCGCGCCGACGCGGAGTTGGACGTGGCCGAGCTGGAGGCCATCCCGGGCGTGATCGTGGGCGTGAAGCGGATCGTCGGCTAGCCGGTTGGTAGGCCCAACGGCCGGCCAAGGCGAGGCGCGGTCTGCGCTACTCGTCGCCCTTTTCGTCGTCGTCCCCGGACTCGCGGATCTTGGTGATCACCCAGTCCACCGCAAAGAACGGCAGCGTCGCCAGCAAGGCCGGCAGCGCGAAGATCGTCGCGATCGGCTGCTCCTTCACGAAGGACAGGTCCACTGCCTCCGCCGGAGCGGGCGCGGCGAGCAATCCGAACAGGGCTAGAACGGCCAGGAACCGGCGCATGGCATCCCTCCATGGAGCGCGGGGGGTACGAGATGCTCTCACGCCAGGCCGGACGGGTCAACTCCGACCGAATCCCCCCTTCTCGCGCCCCGAGCTCCCCGGGTAGGATCGGGGCCTGGGGTGACGCCGGCCCGAGCCGGCCGGCCGCCCCGAACGGAGGTGGGAGATGCTTCGAGCTCGATGGCGGACGTACATGACCGGGGCCGCCCTGCTGGCGGGAATGGCCTCCAGCGGATGCCCGTCGATCCACTGGGACACGTCCTGGCCGGAGCGGCGCCCCCTGGGCGCGGACTACGAGACCTTCCGGCCGCGGCACCTGCCCGAGCCGGGCGACCCCGGCCCGCCCTTCCAGGAGCCGACCGGGACCGTCCGGCTGCAGCAGGTCGTGGGGTATGCGCTGCTGCGCAACCCGCGGCTCAGCGCCTTCTCCTGGGACGTCCGGGCCCACGAAGCGCGCACACTCCAGGCCGGCCTGATGCCCAACCCGGAGATCTCCTTTCGTGCCGAAGACGTCTTCGGCACCGGCCCGTTCCACGACACCCACTTCGCAGAGACCACGATTCAGCTCGGCCAGCTCGTGGAGCTGGGCGGCAAGCGTTCCAAGCGCCGGCGCGTGGCGGACCTGGACGAGGACGTAGCGGGCTGGGACTACGAGACCGAGCGGATCGAGGTGCTCACCGAAGCAACCCAGCTCTTCGCCACGGCGCTGATCGCCCAGAAGCAGGTGGAGCTGGCCGAGGAGCTGGTGCGCATCGCCCGCGAGTCGCTGGATGCCGTGAGCGACGAGGTCGCCGAGGGCCTCGCCTCCCCGATCGAGGGCACGCGCGCGCGGGTGTCCTTGGCTGCCGCGGAGGTGGAGCGCGACAGCCTGCGTCAGCAGCTCGACACGGCCTACTCCGACCTGGCGGCCACCTGGGGCAGCGAGCAGGAGCAGTTCGCGCTTCTCGAAGGCGACGTCGAGGCACTCGTCGAGCCACCGTCGCTGGAGCACCTGGTCGCCCGGGTCCAGAAGAACCCCTACCTCGCCCGCTGGGCCACCGAGATCGAGCAGCGCAAGGCCGTGGTGGAGCTGGAACGCGCGCAGCGCGTCCCCAACGTGGTGCTCGCTGCCGGCGTGCGACGGCTCTCGGTCACGAACGACACCGCCATGGTGTTCGGCGTCGAGGTGCCGCTGCCCTTCAGCGACCGCAACCAGGGCAACATCCTGGCTGCGCGCTACGAGCTGGCGCGCGCCGAGGAGCGGCGGCGAGCCACCCGGCTACGCGTGCTGACCAAGCTGGCGGCCGCCGACGACCGCCTGGGAGGCGCCTACGCCGAAGCGCGCGCACTGCGCGAGCAAGTTCTTCCCGATGCGGAGCAGGTGCACCAGCAGCTCCTCCAGGAGTTCGACGCCGGGCGCTATCCCTACGACGATGTGCTGGAGGCCCAGCGCACGCTGTTCCGGCTACGGACGCAATACCTGGGAGCGCTGAAGGACTACCACATCGCCGTAGCCGACGTGGAGCGACTGATCGGAGAGCCGTTGCACGGCGCGCCCTAAAGCTCGGGCCGGGCCGCAAGCGCCCGCTGGACGCACAGCACCAGCTCGTCGGGCGTGTACGGCTTCTGGACGAAGCCGGCCAGGCCGAGCTCGGCGAAACGCTCCAGCGCCTCTCGCTCCGGGTAGCCGCTGCACAGGATCACGGGAAGGTCGGCACTCAGCTCGCGGAGCATCCGGTGGGTCTCCACGCCGTCGAGGCGGGGCATGGTCAGGTCCAGCAGGACGCACACCACGTCCTCTGCACGGCTCCGGAACAACTCGAGCCCTCGCTCGCCGTCGCCG
>JAFDET010000057.1 GCA_019310195.1 Deltaproteobacteria bacterium | reverse complement strand
CCTGGTGGAGCAGCTGGCCGCCATCACCGGCGCCGCACTCCTGCGCCCCTGGCGCGGGCTTCCGATGCTGAACGGCGGCGTCGACGTGGTGTACGACACGGTCGGCTCGGCGGAGACCCTGGAGGTGGGTGTACGCGTGACGCGCAGCCGCGGACGCATCTCCGTTACCGGTGTCGAGGCGCCACGCCGCTTCGAGTGGACGCCCCTCTACTTCAAGGAGCTCGCGGTGATGGGCTCCAACGCCTTCGGCATCGAGGAGTGGAACGGAGAGCGGCGCCATGCCATGGAGTGGTACTTCGAGCTGATGCGCAGCCACGGGATCGACGTCACGCCCATCGTCACCCATCGCCTCGCTCCCGCGCGCTGGCGCGAGGCCTTCCTGAAGTGCGTGGACCAGGGCCGCAGCGGTGCCGTCAAGGTGCTGTTCGACTACGCGTCGTCGGCCTGATTCCGTTTCGCGCCGCGTTCGGCGCGCGCGCGCGCCTGCTGCAGCGCAGCGCTCGGAACGGGATCCATGCGCCGCAGCCCCAGGCGGACCAGCCCGGGTGCCAGCGCCCGCACGGCCCGCGCCAGTCGCAGCGAGAAACTCCAGCGCGGCGCCATCACCTGATGCCGCCGATCCTCGATCACCCGCAGGATCGCGTCGGCCGCGACCTGCGGCGGATGCTTGCGCCCGCGATAGGCCGGCGGCTCCTCCAGCTTGTCCCAGATCTCCGTGTCGATCGGCCCCACGATGACGCTTCCCGCGTGGATCCCCGAACCCTGCAGGTCGCTCCAAAGGCCCTCGGTGAAGGCGTCCAAGGCGGCCTTGCTGGCGCCATAGAGCGACTCCCGGGGAGGCACGATGCGAGCCGCCATGGACGACACGTTGACGATGCAGCCGGCACCCTGGCGCAGCATCACGGGCAGGGCCGCCAGGGTGGCCTCCACCGCGGCCAGGAAGTTGACGCGCATCACCACCTCGGCATCGGCCTGGTCGGTGTGCCAGATCAGCTTGTGCTTGGGAACGGCCGCATTGTTCACCAGGACGTCCAGGCGCCCCAACCGCGCAACCACGCCTTCCAGTGCGGCGCGCGCGGCGCCCGGCTCCGCCAGGTCCGACACCTGCGTAAAGGAGCGCGGTGAGACAGCCTGTAGCGTCGCCTCGAGCTCGGCCAGGCGTTCGGCGCGGCGGGCCACGCCCACCACCGTCGCGCCGCGCTCCGCCAGCGTACGCGCGGTTACGAAGCCGATGCCGGAGGAGGCTCCGGTAACGAGAACAACGGCGTCGTGGATCGCCACCGCCGCAGGCTATCATAGCGGCCTGCGGGTCGAGAGAAGCGAGCCTTGAGGGAACCCATCCCGCTGCGGCGCTGGGCAGAGCAGTTCTACTCCGCGCCCTCGCTGCCCGTCTGATCCGGGCGCTTCGCCGTGCGCTTCACACCCCATCGGAAGAAGCGCGGAAAGAGCGCGCGCACCGCATAGGCGCCTGCGAGCATGCGCGGATAGGTCAGCTCGCGTCGCCCACTGCGCAGGGCACCCAGAATGGCCTCCACCAGGCCGTCGGGCTCGACCATCTGGCGCCGGGCGGCCGCCGGCATGCGCTCCAGCGCCTCCCGATCAAAGAAGGGTGTGCGGATTACGCCCGGGCAGACCGTGAGGACGTGTACGCCCAGGTCCTCTACCTCCAGGGAAAGGCTCTCCGCCAGCCCCACCAATGCGAATTTCGACGCCGCGTAGGCCGATTCGTCCGGGGGCGCGATACGCCCCGCCAGCGACGCCACGAAGACGATCCAGCCCTCGCCCCGCTCCACCATGCCCGGCAGCAGGGCCTTGGTCCAATAGAGGCTTCCCAGCGTGTTGACCCGGAGCATCCGCTCCATGTCCTCCAGGTCCCACTCGAGGAAGCGCCGGTGGTGGCCGTACCCCGCGTTGTTGACCAGCAGGTCCACGCCGCCCCAGACCTCGACCACATGCGCCGCCGCGGCCGCCACCGCCTCGCGCTCGGCCACGTCGCAGGGCAGCGCCAGGGCTTCCCCGCCGGCCGCACGCACCTCCGCAGCCAGCGCTTCGAGGGCGTCGGCACGCCGCGCCACCAGCACCACCCGCGCGCCCTCGGCCGCCAGGCGCAATGCCAATGCCCGGCCGATCCCACCGGAGGCGCCCGTGACCAGGGCGCGCCGGCCGCGCAGCCGGGTGAGCCGCGAGCTCACCCTACCCTTCGCGCCCTTCGTTCTTCTCGCGAAGCTTCTGGATCAGGCCGTCCGGACCCTCGGCGCTGATGATCTCCTGGGTCTGGCTGCGGAAGTTGGAGAGCAGACTCACGCCCTCGACGATCACATCGATGACGTACCAGCTGCCGTTCCGGGAGCGCAGCCGGTAGTCCACCGCGAGCGGATCTCCCTCACCCAGGATCCGCGAGCGGACCGTGACATCGCCGTTGCGTTCCGCGCGGCTGTCGGTGATCTCGACGGTCTCGTCGCCGTAGCGGTCCAGGCTGTCGCCGTAGGTGACCGACAGGTGCCGCTTGAACTCCTGCTCGAACTGCTCACGCTGGGCTGGGGTCATGCGCCGCCAGTTCCGCGCCAGGACCAGCTTCGAAATGGTGCTGAAGTCGAAACGCTCGTAGGCGATCGCTTCGATCGCGTCGCGCTTCTGCGCGATGGGCAGGGCTTCGTCGTTCAGCACCGCCATCACCGAGTCGACCGTCGCGTCCACAGCCGCCTTGGCGGCGTCGCGGTCGGCGTCGCTGGCGGGCGCCGCCACGGCTGCCAGGGGAAGAAGCAGAGCCATTGCCGCGAGCAGCCAGAGGCGGGTGCAGTCGGGAAGTCGCATGGGTGGGCTCTAGGGACCGGTGTGGGGGGCTTGGTGCGCGGCCGGCACGTCGATCCACTCCCCCTCGGCCGGATGCCAGTCCTGCCCGGGCCCGGGGTGGACCGTCACGCTGGAGGGAGGCGCCCAGCCATCCGCCCGCGGAGCGGGCGCTGCGCTGACGTCGCCCGACGCGTCGCCGGTGTCGATCTCGTAGAGGTCGTCCTCCACGGGATCGGGGTCGGTTTCGTAGAGGCTGTCGCCCGCGGCCTCGTTCCCGATCAGCGCCTCTCGACGCTGGCCGTAGGCATCGCGTGTGAAGATGTAGAAATCGAGCGCCGCGTCGCGCGCGCGATCGATGTCCTCGTCCAGCATGGCCCGCCGGTTCACACTCTGCACCACACCGGTCCAGGCTAGCGTGAAGACGGGGAACGCCGCAGTGACGGTGCGCACATCGAAGAGCAGGTCGAACGCCAGCCCCACGGTGTCCCGCGGGTTGGAGGGCCCGAGGAGCGGCACCACCCAGTAGGGCCCCGGCCCGATTCCCCAGTGCCCGAACATCTGGCCGAAGTCCTCATCGTAGAGCTTCATGCCCACGCGGCTCGCGGGGTCGAAGATGCCGGCCACACCCAAGGTGGTGTTGAGCAGGAAGCGCCCGGCCTCGGCACCGGCCTGTTCGAACTCGCCCTGGCCCATGTTGGTGAGAAAGCGGCGCGGGAACGCCAGGTTGACGAAGAAGTTGTCCACGGCGTTCCGCAAGCCCCGGAACGTGATGAACTCCCACCCGGTGGCCAGCGGATCGAGGAAGTACTTGTCCACGCCCTCGTTGAAGGCGAAGACCTTCCGGTTGGCTCCCTCGTAGGGGTCGCCGCCGTCGCGGCTGCCCTCCCAGCCATCGGGATAGGTTACGCAGGCGCTGGCGGGAAGCAGGCACAACGCCAAGAACGCCACTGCCAGAAATCGTTCAATCCTACCGACGCATCCGACTGTCACGGCGACGCTTACTCCGAGCTCGATCCCAGGTTCTGCACGACGCGGCCGATCAGCCGCTCCAAGACTACAGCGCTCTGAGTATAATCGATTTCGTCCCCATCCTTCAGCAGCTCTTCTTCAGCGCCGGGCTCCAGCGCGATGTATTGGTCCCCCAGCACCCCGGTCGTGAGGATCGAGGCCGAGGTATCTCGGGGGAGCGGCACCTCCGGGTCCACGTCCAGGATCACCCGGGCCCTCAGGTCGGGATCCAGGCGGATACCCTTGACCTTGCCGATCTTGACCCCCCCCACCACCACCGGAGCCCGCGGGCTCAGGCCCCCGACCTCGTCGAAGACGGCCTCCAGCGCCAGGCCGCCCCGGCCCCCGTAGGAGAGGCCGCCCAGGGTGGCCGACAGGTACGCCACGGCGCCCAGCCCGGCCAGGACGAAGAGCCCGACCAGCAGATCGCGCAGGGGGGATTGGGGCATGGGATCAGAACCTCCAGAGCGCCGTGATGAAGTAGTTGAAGATCAGCACGAATACCGATGCGCTGACGACCGTGGATGTGGTGGCTGCACTCACCCCCGCCGCGCTGGGGCGGGCGGTGAATCCTCTCCAGGTGGCGATCAGGGCGACCAGGATGCCGAAGACCAGGGTCTTGATCAGGCTGCCCAGCACGTCCTCGCGAAACACCACCGAGGACTCCAGGCTCGACAAGTACACCCCGCTGTCGCCGCCCACGAAGATCACGCCCACGATCCAGCCGCCCAGGATCCCCATCACCGTGAACAGCGCCGCGAGCAGCGGCATGGAGAGCACCATGGCCACGACCTTGGGCTTGACCACGTAGTCGACCGGCTCGATGGACATCATGCGCAGGCCGTCCAGCTGCTCGGTCACGACCATGGAGCCGATCTCGGCGGCCACGGCCGAGCCGGCCCGCCCGGTAATGAGCAGCGCCGTCAGGACCGGGCCCATCTCGCGGATCAGCACCAGGCCCACCATCGCGCCCAGGTTCTGCTCCGCTCCGAAGCGAACCAGGGTGGTGTAACCCTGCAGCCCCAGGACGAGCCCGACCACCAGCCCCGAGAGCAGGATGATCGAGAGCGACAGTACGCCGATCCCGTAGATCTCGTCCAGGATCCGCCTCACCCGCAGAGGCCTGCGGAACAGTGAGGCCAGGATCTGGCCCGCGAAGCCCGCCGCCTCGCCGAGGCCCAAGACGAAGCGGGTGGTGCCATGCCCCAGCTGGATGATCGGCTGGGCGCTCATTTCGCCTCCCCGGCGAAGAAGTGCTCCACCTTCGGGTCGCGGCAGGCGTGGAACCACTTGGCCGTCCCGGTTATGGCGACGCCGTCCACCAGCAGCACGATCTGCTGCGCCATGCGGAAGGTCGAAGGAATGTGGTGCGACGCGATGACCATGGTGACACCCAGCCGCTCGTTCACGTCCACCAGCAGGGCCTCCACCAGGCGCACCGTGGCCGGGTCCAGGCCCGAGAAGGGCTCGTCGCACAGCAGGATGTCCGGCGCGGTCACCAGCGCCCGCGCCAGCGCCGCGCGCTTGCGCATTCCGCCGGAGAGCTCCGCCGGCAGCAGTGCCCCGACCCCTTCGAGGCCTACCGAATCGAAGACGTGGTCGACCTCTCGCTGGATCTCCCCCTCCGTGAGCGGCGAGTGCTCACGCAGCGGCAGCGCCAGGTTGTCGTAGATCGTCAGTGAATCCAGGAGCGCTCCCCCCTGGAACATCATGCCCACGCGGTGCCGGTAGTTGCGGATCTCCGCCGCTCCCAGCCGAGTCAGCTCGGTGTCGCCGTCCACGACGATGGAGCCGGCATCCGGCCGCAGCAGACAGCCGAACATGCGCAGCAAGGTGGTCTTGCCCGCGCCGCTTCCGCCCAGGATCACGTTGATCCTGTCGCGCAGGAAGTCCGCCTGCACGTCACGGAACACCGTCCGCGCGCCCCGCGCAAAGCGCAGGCCGCGCACCTGGATGTGCGTGGGGGCCGAGGCTCCCTCTCGCCCCATGTCTTCCTGTACCGTCGACGGCTCCATGGCTCCCGGGCGCGCGTCCCCACCCGGGGGGCGAGCGCGGCCAGCATAGCAGGGGAAAGAGGCCCGCAGCCTCACCGGAAGCCTCTTCCGGACGGGCGCTTACAGCCGAAAAAGCGGAGCCCGCCCCAGTGCCTGCGGCTAGGCGCCCCGAAGCTGGGTCAAAAGGGCCACCAGCTCGGCGGGGGGCATCGGCTCCGGATCCTCGGTGGAGTCCTTGAGGTTCTCGAACTGGAGGATGCCCAGCTTCTCGTAGGCCTCGCGCACCCGCGGTGTGAGCATGCCGAGGCGCCTCAGGTTCGGAACGATCTTGCTGAAGAGCATCTGCCGGAAGCCGGTCATGAAGGGCGTGTCCACCGCCCACTCCGTCCACTGGGCCACATCGAAGCCCATGCGCTCGTAGACCTGCTCCATCAGCAGCCGGTCGCGCATCAGGTGGGTGGCCTCGATGATGAAGTCCTCCCGCTCGCGGCGCTCGGACTCGGTCATCTGCTCGAAGAGGCCCTCCAGCGACAGCACGCCGAAGGCCACGTGACGCGCCTCGTCCGCCATGATCCGCGTGGTGATGTCCTGGATCAGAGGCTCGTCGGGAAGCTGCAGCTTCACCATGCCGAAGGCGGCCAAGGCCAGGCCCTCCACCATGATCTGCATGCCCAGATAGGTGACGTCCCAGCGCGAGTCCGAGATGATCTGGTCCAGAAGCGTCTGCAGGTGCGGGTTGACCTCGTACGAGCAGCCCAGCTTCTCGGTCAGGTAGCGGTGATAGACCTCGACGTGCCGCGCCTCGTCCGCCACCTGGTTGGCGGCGTAGAACTTGGCCTCTTCCTCGGGAACCTGCTGCACGATCTTGGCGGTGGCCAGCAGGGCGCCCTGCTCTCCGTGGAGGAACTGGGAGAGCATCCAGGCGATCATGTTGAGGTTCATCTTCATGCCTTCGTCGGGCGAGAGCGTCCGCGGAGGCTTGAGCATGGCGTTGAAGAGCTCGTTGGAGCCGGCCTGGAAGCGCGCCTGGAGCATCTTCTCCAGGTCCACGTCGATGGACCAGTCCAGGTCCGTGGCGTTCCAGGTGGCGGCCTTGCCCTTTTCGTACAGGGACAAGAGGGTCTCGCGCTCGAGGTCGTACTCCCAGTCGAAAACGGTATCCATGGTGGCGGTCACCGACTCGTGGGTGCCGCTGGCCGGGAGCGGAAGGGGATTGTGCTGCGGGTACTTCATGAGATCCGGTCCTCCGACGGGCGCGCGGGGCGAGCGTAGCATGGGGGCCACGACGCCCCCGAGCGTCCCGTGATCGCGCTATTCACGGCGACCTTCGTCGGATTCGGCGGCCTGCTGGTGCTGCTGGGCACGACCCAGGAGGCCCTGGCCGAGAGCCTTGGGCTGGGGCTCGCGGACACCGGCCAGCTGGCGGCGGCGCTGTCCCTGGGGCTGGCCGTGGGCGTGGCGGGCGCGGGTCCCCTGGTGGACCGGGCCCCGCGACGCCCGCTCTTCGTGGCTGCAAACCTGCTGGCCGGGGCCACGCTGAGCCTGGCAGATGCGGGTTGGGGCCGAGCCGGCATCGCCACGGCCTTGGCAACCGTCGGGTTCGCCGCGGGCAGCCTGGAGACCCTGATGAACGCGGCGATCGCGGACCGCTACGCCGAGCGTGCGGCCCGGCCGCTGGCGGGCGTCCACGTGGGCGTGAACCTGGGCGCCGTCGCGGCGCCGCCGCTTCTCGGCGCGCTGGCGGCGGCCTCCGGCTGGCCGGGGGCCTTCCGTGCCCTGGGCGCCCTCTTCCTGCTGACAGCGGTGCTGGGCACGCTGGTGCCGCTGCCCCGCCCGCGCGGACACGCGGCGCGGGCCGCCGGCGGACGCCTCCCGTTGGGCGCGCTACTGCCCCTGGGCCTGGTGGCGGCCTGCTACGTGGGCCTGGAGACGGCGCTCACCGTCTTTGCGGGGCCCTACGCGCGCGACGGCCTGGGCCTCGAGTCCGGCGCCGGCATTGCGGCAATCAGCGGCCTGTGGCTCGGGATCGGCGGGGGCCGCATCCTGCTGGCGCTGTGGCGAGGCCCGGTGGACGCCCGTCACCTGGCCGCAGCGGGCTTCGCAGGCGCCCTGGTGCTGGCGGGCATCGTGGTGCTGCGGGTCGAGTCGCTGCCCCTGGCCATGGCTGCGTTCGGCCTCTGCATCGGCGGAGTCTTCCCCTTGCTCATGGCCCTGGCGACACAGCGGGCGCCGGCTGCCGCAGGCACGGCCGCCGGGCTGGTAGCCGGCTGCGGCGCGGCGGGCGGCCTGGCCGTGCCTTGGCTGACCGGCGCGCTGGGTGACGCAGCCGGGCCCACCACCGCGGTGGCGAGCCTGGCCGCCTGGACCCTGGCCGTGGCTGCATTCGCCCTGCTCGCCCGGCGCCGGCGCTACTAGGAGCCGGACCCAAGATGGAGCACACCGTCCAGACGCCGATCCATCCGCGCTGGCTGCGTTGCGCTCCCTGCACCGTAGCTACGGCTATGGCTCCATCGCGCGCCTTGCCTGCGCGGCGTCTCGCCGCCCGGGCCGGCGCACTCCCTCTTGGGTCAGGCTCCTAGCCGTAGACGAGCCGGGTGAGGGTCTCCGCCACGCAGGCGGGCTTCTCCTGGCCCTCGACCTGGACGGTCATGCGCTGCTTGATCTGGATCGTGGTGGGGTTCTTCAGCTCGGCCTCCACCAGCTCGCGGCGTCCGCGGATCCGCGAGTTCACCGGAACCGGCGAGGGGAAGCGCACCTTGTCCAGGCCGTAGTTCACACCCATCACCACGCCCTGGTAGGCCTCCGGGTCGCACACCGGAATGGTCTTGCCCAGGTGAACCACCATGGACAGGGTCAGGAAGCCGTGGGCGATGGTCACCTTGTAGGGCGAGAGCTGCGCCGACTTCTCCGGATCCACGTGGATGAACTGGTGGTCCAGGGTGGCGTCGGCGAACGCGTTGATGCGCTCCTGGTCGATGGCGAACCACTCGCCCACACCCTCTTCCGAACCCAGATGCTTCTGAAACACCGCGATCGCGGCTTCGGCCTTGCTGGCCATGTTCAACCTCCTGCCTGCTCGTTGGGATCCGAAAGCGGCACGGCCACGCCGCTACCGCCCTGAACGTCCGACACGCCCTGCTTCGCCTGCTCCGGCATCTGCTGCACGATCTGCCGGCCCAGCGCATGGAGAGTAGGGATCTCCTCGTCCCTCAGCTCGCGCATGCGCTCCTTGCGTCCGAGGGCGTCCTCCAGGTAGGGCGCCAGCTCGTCACGCTTGCTGCGCTCGCGGGCGGCAGCGCGATCCTGGAACTCGGGCAGCACCTCCGCTGCGAACAGGTCCAGGGACTCGCAGATGTGCTCGTGGCGGTTCTTGCCGCCCTGCTGGATGAAGATCACCTGGTCGACGCCGGCCTCTTCGAAAGACGCCAGGTGCTCGCGAAGCTGCTGGGGCGTTCCGATCCCGCGGTTGCCGCCGGCTTCCGGCAACGCGTCGCGTGCGGCTTCGAAACGCTTCCAGATGTCGGTCCGGCCCGGCGTGTGCTCTCCGAAGATGTAGTGGTGCCCCAGCGCGTAGCCGAAGAAGCGGAAGCCGTCTTCGCCGCGCCGTCGCGCCTCCTCCTCGTCGGGATGGCAGGAAAAACCCGTGACCATGGCGATGTTGGGGTTGATGGCGTGGCCGATGGGCACGCACTCGGTCTTGAGGATCTCGTAGTACTCGCCGACCCATTTGCGCGCCTCGGCGGGATCGATGAAGGCGAAGGTGAGCGCGCCGATTCCCAGCCGTGCCGCCAGGTGGATGGTGTCGCGGTTGGAGCACGCGACCCAGATCGGCGGGTGCGGCTTCTGCACCGGCTTGGGCACCACGTTGCGGCAGGGCATGGAGAAGTACTTGCCCTCGTAGCCCGGGTACGGGTCCATCACCATCATGTTGGCGACCTGCTCGACGGTCTCGCGCCACATGGCGCGCTTGTCCTCTACCGGGATGTGGAAGCCGCCCAGCTCCGCCAGCGACGAGGACTCGCCGGTCCCGAAGTCACAGCGGCCGTTGGAGACCAGATCCAGGGTGGCGATGCGCTCGGCCACCCGGGCCGGCGGGTTGTACGCCGGCGGCATCAGCACGATGCCGTGGCCCAGGCGGATCCGCTGGGTGCGCTGGGAGCACGCCGCGAGAAAGACCTCCGGCGCCGCCGAGTGCGAGTACTCCTCCAGGAAGTGGTGCTCGACCTCCCAGGCGTAGTCGAGGCCCAGGCGGTCGGCGAGCTCGACCTGGTCGAGCGCTTCGTTGAAGAGGCGCTGCTCCGAGTCTTCGGCCCAGGGCCGGGGGAGCTGGTGCTCGTAGAAGATCCCGAACTTCATGCCGTCCCCCGCCTCACCCGTCGCCCCGAAGTCTACCCAGCCGGGCGCAGCTCCGCCCTGTGACCTCGGTCCGAGCCCGGCATCCCAGCCGGGGTGAAGCCAAACGGGGAAGCGCACGGGAGACCGCTGTGTCGCACGTGATGTCCATCGAACCGAATCCTCCGGAGCCGTGCCTGGCACTGCAGCGGGCCGCCCTGGCACCGGACTGGGTAGACCCCCACGAGCAGGACCCCGCGGATCTGGAGCGCCGCTTCAGCGACGCCGCTCCGCAAGATCTCGTGGCCTGGGCCGCCGAGGCCTTCGGGAACGGCCTGGTGATGAGCACCAGCTTCGGAATCCAGTCCGCCGCCATGCTGCATCTGGCGACCCGGGTCGTGCCGAACCTGCCCGTCATCTGGGTCGACACCGGCTACCTGCCCGAGGAGACGTACCGCTTCGCCGATGAGCTGACCGAGCGGCTGCGGCTCAACCGCATCGTCGTGCAGTCTCCTCTCTCGCCGGCCCGCATGGAGGCGCTGTACGGCCGCCTGTGGGCGAGCGAGGATGTGGCGGACCTCAACCGCTACGACCGGATCCGCAAGGTCGAGCCCATGCGTCGCGCACTGGACGACCTGGGTGCGGAGGCCTGGATCTCCGGCATCCGCGCCGAGCAGACGCGCCACCGGGACACGCTTCCCCGCATCGATCGCCAGAACGGGCGCTTCAAGATCTCGCCCATCCTGCACTGGACCACGCGCCAGGTGCACGCGTACCTCAAGGCCCACGACCTCCCCTACCACCCGCTCTTCGAGCAGGGCTACGCGACGGTCGGCGACCGGCACTCGAGCCGCGCCCTGGGCGCCGAGGACGACGACGAGCGCGACACTCGCTTCGGCGGCCGGAAGCAGGAGTGCGGACTGCACCTGTCCGACGAGGAATCGGAGAGCCTGGAGTCCAGCGGCCTCTGACGCGAGCGCCGAGCGCTATGCTCGGCCGCCCATGCCCGGCGCCGACGTCGTCACGGTTCCCGATTTCAGCGGGCCCGCAGCCTCGCTCTTCGAGGTGCGCACGCTGCTCTTCCTGGGCTCGTGGCTCGACCATGCGGGAGAGGCGAGGGACTGGCCGCTGCACCTGGCGTGCGTCGGTGAGCCGCCGCCGCGGGTGCGCGCGCTGGCCGAGCGAGCGGGCGCGCACATCAGCCTGCATGCCGCGCTCGAGAACGGCCGCATCCCCACGTACAACAAGCTGCTGGGCTTCGACATCGAGCCGCGCACCGAGCGCCTGCTACTGGTGGACACCGACGTCCTGTTCCTGGGCGACCCCTCAGCCTTGGATCGGCTGGACGACCGCCTCTCCCTGGTTCCCGCCGGCAGCCACCGGATTCCGCCGGAGATGTGGCAGCGAGGGTGCGCCGCACTGGGCCGCGAGGTGCCGACCAAACGCATCCTCTGCCAGCGGGGCGAGCTCGCCGACCGCATTCCGGTGCGCGCCGTGCACGGTCCCAAGCACCGCGAACGCATGGTCCCGTACTACAACTCCGGCGTCCTCATGATCCCGTGGCGCGACGCCGATGCCTTCCGCAAGCACTGGCTCGACGTCGCCCTGCGCCTGGTGGAGCACTTCCCGCCCGAGGTGCTGGAGCACCAGAAGATCTCCAAGGAAGACCAGTACGGCATGGCGCTCACCGTGGATGACTGGGAGCGCGAGCGCGGCGAGATCCAGCGCCTGCCGCCGCCCCTGCACTCCGGCTGGCTGCAGGTCATGGCCGGCGTGCTGCGCGCCGACGAGGTCGCCGTCTACCACGCCGTTCACTTCCTGCGCTTGGGAGACCCGGAGCACTTCGACGCGCTGGCGGAGGTGGACGCCTACGGGCGCTTCATCCTCGAGCACGTCTACCCCCCCGACCTGTCCGGGCGCGCCCTGGCGGCGTGGCGGCGCCTGAGCGGAGAGCCCGAGCCGATCCGTCAGGTCCGCGCGCTGATCGAGCGCATCCGGGCCGTCGTGGAGCGCTACGCGCCCTGAGCCAGCGCCGGGCCGGGGGCTCTCGGTTGGAGGCAGGACCGTAGCCCTACCTCGGCCGCCGGGGCGCCAATGCCTGCGGCCCGCAAGCGTGGCCCTCGATGCGCGGCGATGCACCGGAGCCGGCTGCCGCGCGCGCAGCGAGCCGAAGGCGAGCGAAGGGCCTCGTCCGGCTAAGGCAAGCGCCGCCCCCAGAGCCAGGACGTACTCCGGAGCCATTGCGGCGCGCGCAGCGAGGCAGAGCCGAGCGAAGGGCCTCGTCCGGCTAAGGCTGGAGCCGGGCCGCCGGGATCTCCAGCTCGAAGCGCTCCTGCTGAGAGGCGTTCTTGCGAATCTGCTTGCGGGTGGAGTGAAGCTCGCGGGCGCCCTCGCGGTCGAAGATCCGCAGGTAGAGATCCGGGCTCTTCTCGAACCAATCCTGGAACTCGTCGCTGCTGAAGGCGATCCGGAACGCGCCGTCGGCATCGGTGGTGGCGAACCCGAGCACGTCGTCGAAGACCAGGTCCTTGTCGTAGGCGCGCACCACCAGATCGGGCAGCGCTCGACCACTCTCCTGCTCGCGAATCACACCGCTGACCCAGAAACGTTCCTTCGCCATGACGGGAGGATGCCGCAGCCGAGGCGCTGCGTCTCCT
>JAFDET010000056.1 GCA_019310195.1 Deltaproteobacteria bacterium | reverse complement strand
GCGCGCGCGCCGGCGTGCCCGCTTGCGGGTCCGGGCCAGACGGAAGCCCAGCAACCGCTGCTGCCCACGCCAGCCGGCCCAGGCGGTTTCGGCGCGGGTGCGGTGGAAGAGCTCTTCGCGGGGCACGGTCCCGAGGCCGTTCCAGGGCTTCTGCACGCCGGCCCAGTGCAGGATGTAGGGGGCATCCAGCAGGCGCCGGAACGTGGCTTCATCGTAGTGGGTCTCGCGCCACGAGCCGCGCCGGTGCAGGACGGCCAGCGCGTTCCAGCCGGGATCCATGGGTGCCCAGGCGCCGTGCAGGACCACGTTGAGGGCGTACTGATCGGGCGCCTCGATGTGCCCCGCGTTCTCGATCAGGCACGCCAGCATGCGCCGGGTGACGTCGTGCCGGCGCCACCAGTCCAGGTTCATCATCAGCACGCCGCTGTTCAGGTAGGGCGTGTCGGGCTCGAGGTCGTGGAGGTCGTACTTCGGCAGCGGCTGCGCGGTGAAGCCCTCCGCCGGCTGCACCCATCCGGCGGGCATGGCGCGCTCGGCGTCCATGTAGGGGCTGGTGGGGTCCTGGGTGGCTCGCAGCGCCACGTCGCCCAGGGGTTCGTCCCACAGCGCGGAGACGTCGGCCAGCGCCAGGACGTCCACGTCCAGGTAGAGGACCTTCGCGATGGCCTCGGGCAGCAGCTGGGGGAGCAGCAGCCGGTAGTACATGACCCGGTTCACCCAACGCCACGTCGGTGCGTCGTCGAAGACCGAGGCGTCGGGCGTGAGCCATGCCACCTCGACGCGGTCCGCCGGCCAGGAGCGCAGCACGCGCTCGCGGTTGGCGGGTCGAATGCCCCCATCCAGGACCACGATGCCCAGGCGGCGCTCGGGGGCCAGTCGATCGATCACCGAGCGGATCGAGACCGCCAGCGGCATGGCGTAGCCATCGTCGGCCGCGCCGGCGACGATGGGGTCCTCCGGACGCAGCCGCAGAATCGGGTCCACGACGCCCATGGGTTCCCCGTTCAGGCCGCGGGCGTGGCGCGGCGCTCGGTGTAGCGGTGGACCCGCTGCTTGAACTCCTGCTTCAGGCCGCCCCACATCCGACCGACTCCCCTGGTCGCACGCGACGGATTAGAGGGGACCTGAGCGTCCTCGTCAAGCGGAGGCGCCTTCGTCCGGGCGTCGCCGCTGGCGCTCCGCTGCGACGAGCAACTCCTCTTCTTCCATGTCCATGTCGTCGCGCAGCAGGTCGATGAAGGCCTGGATCTCGCGGCAGACGAGGCGCGTCGGGCGCTCCGCATCGCGGAGTCGACTCAGCACGAAGTCGAAGAGCAGGCGTTGCTCGCGGTGCTCGGCCGCGAGCTGCCGGGCGGCCTCGCGACCGCGGGTCTCCTGGATCAGCGGCACCAGGTGGAGGTCTTCCATGTCCAGGTGGCGTCTCAGCTTGCGGCACAGCTCGTCGCCGCGGTCCCGGAGCTGATCCAGGGCGTAGACCTCGCCGTCGTCGGCGCGTTGCGAGAGCGACTCGACCATGGCGAGGCGGGTGCGAAGGTTCTCGTGATCGTCCAGGACGCGTTCTCGGATCTCGGAGGGATCCATGGCTCTCCTCGGCTCGCTGCCGCTACGCCTCCTGCGCGATCTCCTCTTCAGTGACCGGGTGCAAACGGCGCGTCTCGCGCTCACGGCGGCGGTACAACGTGCGGCGGTCGATGCCCAGGATCCGCGCGGCACGCACCTTGTTGCCGCCGGTCTGGCGGAGGATCTCATCCACGTAGAGGTCCTCGAGCTCGCGCAGCGTCATCTGGCGCTGCGCCGCGGCACGGGCCAGGGGTTCGCCGGTACTGGCAGCGCCGGCTTCGTTCTCCGGCAGCGGCAGATCCTCCGGCTCGAGCTCCGGGCCGTCGCACAGGGCGATGGCCCGCTCGACCAGGTTCTCCAGCTCGCGCGCGTTGCCCTCGAACGCGCAGCCCATGAGCTTCTGCAGCGCGGCGGGCGACAGGGTCATGCGCCGGTCGGTGGCATGCTTGCGCAGGAAGGCCTCGGCCAGGAGCGGAACGTCCTCGGGGCGCTCGCGAAGCGGCGGAATGTGGATCGGAATCACGTTGAGCCGATAGAAGAGGTCGCGGCGGAAACGGCCCTCGTCCATCTCCTTGCGCAGATCCTTGTTGGTGGCGGCGATCACGCGGACGTTCACCTTGATCGGCTGGGTCCCGCCCACCGAGCGGATCTCACCATCCTGGAGTACGCGCAGGAGCTTTCCCTGCAGGCTCGGCCCCATGTCGCCGATCTCGTCGAGGAACAGCGTCCCGCCGTCGGCCACCTCGAAGAGGCCGCGCTTGGTGGTGTGTGCGCCGGTGAAGGAGCCCCGCACGTGGCCGAAGAGCTCGCTCTCCAGCAGGCCTTCGGGAATCGCCGTGCAGTTCACGGGTACGAAGGCCGCCTCGCCGGCGCTGCCGGTGAAGTGGATGGTCCGGGCCAGGACGTCCTTGCCGGTGCCGCTCTCGCCGGTGACGAGCACGGTGCTGCGGCTCGAGGCGATCTTGCGCACCAGCGCGAAGATCTCGCGCATGGCGGGGCTGGCGCCGATCAGGTCACCGAACGAGGTGGTCCGGTCCACCGCCCGCCGCAGGCGCGTGTTCTCTTCCTCCAGGGCCGCGCGCTCGAAGGCGCGTTCCAGCACGACCAGGACCTCGTCCTTCTTGAAGGGCTTGGTCACGTAGTCGAAGGCGCCGGCCCGCATGGCCTCCACGGCGCTGTCGATGCTGCCGAAGGCGGTCATCAGCACCACCGGGACCTCCGGACGCAGCTCGCGGATCTCGCCCAGGAGGTCGAGGCCGGACTTGCCGGGCATCCGGATATCCGAGAGCACCGCGTCGGCTGGCTGCTCGCGCAGGGATTCGAGGGCCGCATCGGCGCCGCCACAGCCAGATGCTCGGAACCCCTGCTCCTCGAGGAGGGAAACGATCATCTCGCGCATGGCCGCGTCGTCATCCACCACCAAGATCGAGCGAACGCGGTTCATGCCTTCATTCTCACAGCAGAACTCGTGCCAGTCTGGAGCGCGGAGAGTGCTTGATAGGAGTCATTGTGTGTAATTATGCCACATGGCGTGGCAAATAGACACATTTACCGGGGGGGCCCGATCCGCAACGCCCCATGGCGAGCCTCTCCAGCCAGAGCCTGGGCTGGCCTACGCCGTGTCGCGCTCCGGCTCCGGCAGATCCAGGGGCGGCAGGGCGATGCGGAACTCGGTGCCCTCGCCGGGCTCGCTGGTGACCTCCAGGTTGCCGCCGTGGTCGGCCACGATCGTGTTGGCAACGACCAGGCCGAGACCGTTGCCCGCGCCGGCCTGCTTGGTGGTGTAGAAGGCCTCGAAGATCCGGGGCAGCTCGTCCTCCGGGATTCCCGGGCCGGTGTCGGCCAGCCGCACCTCGACCCAGCCGTCGTCGCCCGGGACCACGCTGGCGTGCAGGGTCCCTCCCTCGCTCATGGCGTCCACAGCGTTGAGCAATAGATTGAGGAAGACCTGCTGCAGCTTCTCCGGGTCGGCATGCACTTGCGGGACCGGCCGGTAGTCGCGACGAGTCACGATGCCGCGGCCGCCCAGCTTCTCCGAGAGGAACGTAAGGGTTCCCTCCAGGACCTCGGTCACATCGGTGGGTACGCGCACCGGCTCGCGCGGGCGCGAGAGGTTCAGCAGCGCCTGGATGATCCCGGAGATGCGGTCGATCTGCTCCGTGATCGTCTTCAGGCGCCAGCGCGAACGATCGTCGTCGACGGCCGACTCGAGCAGCTCGGCGTGGCCCCGGATCACACCCATCGGTGTTCCGATTTCGTGGGCCAGCCCGGCGGCCAGGGTTGCCACGGAGGCCAGCTCTTCGGCGGCCCGGGCCCTGCGGCGCGTGAGGCGCAGCTCGGTGGTGCGCTTCTGCACCTGCAAGGCGAGATCGTGGCCCGCATCGGCCAGCTCTCGGTTGAGGTACTCGAGCTCGCGCTCGCGCCCCTCCAGGTAGGCTTCGGTGGCGAGCTCGGCGTCCAGGATCAGGACCTTGAGAAGAGCGTCCAGGGTCTGCTCGCCGCGCCCGGGCTCGCCGGCGCAGGCTTCGTTCACCAGGGGCTGGAGCAGCGAGAAGTAGAGCCGGTACGACCCGAAGTAGAAGCGCGGCTCCAGGCCGATGCGCTCGTGCACCCGGCCGATGCGGAGCCGCTCCTCTACGTACGCTTCGTCGATCTCCGCGCCGGCCAGGCTGAGCAGGTACTCTCGCTGCTTGACCAGGAGCCGTTCCTTCACCTTGGGATCGGTCAGCAGACGGCGGGTCGGCTCGAAGGAGAGCAGGTGCTGGTAGAACGCCGACACGAAGCGCTCCGCATGCTGCTCCAGCATTGGGCGTAGCTCCGCCAGGAGTCGCCGGTCTTCCTCGGTCAGGTCGAGAAACGCCAGGCGCTGCGCGAGGTCCGACGTAGGAGGCTTTTGGGGCATGCCGCTAGACCTTCGCGTCCCAGGGGTGTTCGGTCAAATCCTCGAGGCGGGCTGGGCTACTCTATCGCAACGACTTGGGCTATTGGACGAACCGACGCATCGGGGCCCCTTGCGGCAGCCCTGGGGCGCTTCTGATTCGTCCTCGCCGGCACGACGCTTGCGGCAGGGCAGTCCAACCACGGTGGCGCGCGTTCAACGGGAGTGAACTGAACCATGAGCGATTTTCTGTCGATGTACTCGATTCAGCACTGGCTCGAGTCCTGCCCTCAGGGGTACCTCGAGGGAACCTCGTATGGGCACGATCCCGACTCCCGAGAGCCGGAGCTGCTGATGCAGGACGATCTGCTGCGCGAGCAGGCGATCCGCACCACCGTCCAGCTCGTCGTTGGAGAGCGCTGCGCTCTGGCCGCGTCGTCCGGGCTGATCAACGCCTGCCCGGACCAGCCCAGCGCCCGCTTCCTCGCCACCCAGACCCTGGACGAGGCCCGCCACGTGGAGATCTTCACGCAGCGGCTTCTGGACCTGGGCGTCCAGAAGAACGAGCTGGAGAGCGTCATCCAGGCCCACGCCAACCCGAACCTGGTGAAGTTCGCCGAGATCCTGCTGGAGAAGGTGGACAAGAAGGACTTCGTGTCGGGTGTGGTGGGCCAGAACATCGTCCTGGAGGGCATGGCCTTCACGGTGTTCGAGCTGCTCCACCAGACGAGTCAGGCGCTGAACCCCAAGTTCGCCCAGACGCTGACGGGGACGATCGCCGACGAGCGGCGCCACGTGGGCTTCGGCGAGAACCGCATCGGGTCCCTGATCAAGGAGAACCCCGCGAAGAAGCCCGAAGTCGAGAAGATGCAGAAGGAGATGACCTTCTACATGCTCGCCACCTTCGCCGACTCGTTCCGGCGCACCGACGCGCGGGAGGAGATCCAGCGAGCCAAGCAGCAGGCCGGCGCGGCCGGTCCCGTGGGGGAGGGCGCCGAGTTCCACGGGCACAAGCTGGGCGAGATGGATCCGGAGGAGATGGAGGCGCTGCTGGCCGACACCGTCTTGAAGGAGTTCAAGACGCGCCTGGGCCGGATCGGAATCGACTACCAGACGCCCGCGCGGCCCTGAGGGGGACACAGTCATGGGCCAGGAGCCGGCGGACATCCATGACATGGATCCGCAGCTCTTCCAGGAACGGGTCCACTCGTTCGAGTTCTGGTTCGAGGCCGTTCAGGGCTATCTGGCGGGGAAGACCTACGGGCACACGCCGGACCTGAAGGAGGAAGACCTCGACGAGGACGAGAAGGACCGCCTGATCACGGTCCTGTGCAACTACGCGGTCGGCGAGACCGCTGCGCTCGAGGGCTCCAGCGGTCTCGTCGGCATCGCTCCCAACCGGAACACCAAGCTCTTCCTGGCCACCCAGGTGGTGGACGAGGGCCGGCACCTGGAGGTGCTGATCCATCGTCTGCAAGACCTCGGCGTTCGGGATGCCGAGGCCGAGATCGATCGCCGAGGCAGCCCCAAGCTGGTCGAGTTCCGGCGCCGCCTGCTCGACCTGGTGGCGAGCAAGGACTGGGAGGCGGCCATCTTCGCCCAGAACGTGATCCTGGAGGCCATGGAGTTCGCGGTCTTCCGTCGTCACGCCGAGGGCGCGGATCCCGTGACCCGCGAAGTGCTGCTGGGCATCATCAAGGACGAGCGGCGTCACATCGGGTTCGGGGAGAACGAGCTGGGTCGCCGGCTTCAGAGTGCGCCCCACGTCCGAGCCCGGCTGGGTGAGGTCCGGCGCGAGCTGGATCCGCTCGTGCTGGCCAGCTTCGACGACGTCACCGAGAAGATCGGCCTGAGCCGGGACGAGCGTCCCGAGCTGGCGCGCAGCTACCTGCGCGCCGTCGAGCGTCTGGGGTTCACGCCGTGAGCGGCTCGGGCGACTCCGGCGCGCCGGCTCGTGCCCGCGAGCCGCGCCAGCGCTACGTGCTCGACGATCGGGGCTTCGACGAGGTCCCGAAGAAGTACCGCAAGTTCTACCGCCGCTGGAGCGGCGCGGACGACGAACTGGCGCCCAACGAGGTGCTGTGCCCGATCTGCAAGGTGGTGATCCGCTCGACCCGGGAGCTGCGTCCCGGAGATCGCGTCTACTGCATGGCCTGCATGGCGCGCCTGGAGGTCGTGGCGGGCGAAGGAGGACGGCTCGAGGCCGATGTGATTTACTGATCCGGGGGGAGGAAGGGAGCGCCCGCTGCTCGAGGGCATCGTCTACGGGCCGGTAGTCTCCCGGCGGCTCGGCCGCTCCCTGGGCGTCAACCTCTGCCCCCGCGAACAGCGCGTCTGCGATCTCGACTGCGTCTACTGCCCCCTGGCCGGCCGCAGGAGCCGCGGCGGTGGCGCGCCCCACTGGCCCACCCCGGCCGAAGTGCGCGGGGCCATGAGCCAGGCGCTGGCGGGCGTGGGGTCGTTGGACTCGATCACCATCTCCGGCGACGGCGAGCCCACGCTGCATCCGCACCTGGGCGCCGTGGTCGCGGAGGTGCTGGGCGCCGCCCGCAACACCCACCCCGAGGTTCCCGTGCGGATCCTGAGCAACGGCAGCGGCGCTGTGCGGCCGGTGGAGCGCCGGGCGCTGTCCTGTCTGGACGAGTGCATCCTCAAGCTGGATGCGGCGCCGGAGCGGGTGGCGCTGCCGGCCGAAGGCACCTCTCTGGAAGCGATCGCCGAGGCCTACGGCCACCTGGACGACCTGACCCTGCAGGCCTGCTTCGTCGAGGGGGCCGTCTCGAATGTGGAGGACGAGGTGGTGATCCCGTGGCTGGATCTCGTGGCCGCCATCCGGCCGCGCGCCGTTCAGGTCTACACCATCGACCGGGCCGGCTGGGTGGAGGGCGTGGGCCCGGCAGCCCCCGAGCGCCTGCGCGAGATCGGCGAGGAAGTCCGTCGCCGGACCGGCGCCGCCGTGCAGGTGACCGAGCGCTGACTGGAATCGGGGCGCTACGCTGGCGGCCATGACGCGAATCCGCGCCGGGAGAAGCGTTCACTGGGCCGTGGCGTGCCTCCTGATACTGGCGTGCCGCGGGCCGGTTGCCACCACCTGGGAGCCGACCCTTCCCGACGAGCAGTGCGCCGGCGCGAGTGACGTGACCGAGACGGTGTTCCTGATCGGCGATGTGGGTGCGCCCAAGCTTCCCAAGGAAGGAACCGACCCCCACACCGATCGGGTGCTGGGCGCCATGCGCGACGAGGTAGACGCAGCGTTGGCGGACCTGGGGCGGGACCACGTCGCCGTGCTCTTCCTGGGTGACAACCTCTACCCGACCGGCCTCGAGCCGCGGCCGGGCAAGGCGCGCACGCGCGGCGAACGGGTGCTGCAGGCGCAGATCGCAGCCGCCGGTGATGCGCGCGCGATCTTCACTGCAGGAAATCACGACTGGGGCCTGCGCGGTGCCAAGGGCTTCGATCGGGTGGCGGCGCAGCAGGCCTTCTTGAGCCAGCAGGGACCCCGCGTGCAGATGCTCCCGGCCGGCGGCTGCGGCGGCCCGGAGGTGGTCGATTTCGGGCCGCACCTGCGGATCGTATTCATCGATGTCATCGGCTTCGGCCATGCCGAGTTCTACACGGACGTCCACGCTCGAGCCTGCCCCGATGAGCCCAATCCGATCGTTGCCTACCGCCGCTTCACGCGGCTCCTCGACGAGACCGGCGGCAAGCACGTAGTGCTGTCGACCCACCATCCCCTGATTACCGCCGGGCCGCACGGTGGCCACTACACCTGGAAGCAGCACATCTTCCCGCTGACGGACTTCTGGCCCTGGGCGTGGCTCCCGCTGCCGATCATCGGATCCGCTTATCCGCTCTCGCGTCAACTGGGCGTCACGACCACCGACGTGGTCAACGCGGACTACACGGCTTATGTGAATGCGATCTACCGGGCCGCTACGCCGCGGGCGCCGGTGCTGGTGGCGGCGGGCCACGAGCACAGCCTGCAGGTGCACCGCGACGCCGTCGGCATGTTCTACGCCGTCAGCGGGGCCGGCAGCACAGGCAAGATCAACCGGGTGGAGCCCATGGACACGGTACTCATGGCCGAGGCGAAGCCCGGCTACATGCGCCTGGACGTGCACGCGAAGGGCGCCCTCCAGCTGGAGGTGATTGCCGTGGAGCACGAGGGCACTCGCAGCGCGTTCCAGGGCTGCATCGCTCACGGGCCGGCCACGGACTACATCGAGCCCGCCTGGCAGGACCGCTAGGAGCGCGCCACGCCGCGGCCCGTGTCGGCGGGGCTGCAGCCGAGCGCGAGAAGTCCCGCAGCGGCCAGTGCCCGCGTTCGCGCGCCTCGATCCTACGCGTCTGCGGGTGGGCGAGGCGCGGAGATTCCGAGCGCACGCCAGCGCAGCCAGGCCAGCGCCACGGCGGCCAGGGCGCCGGCTGCCAGGGGTGCCAGGGCGGCGAGCGGCCCCACGTCGGCCCGCGGCCAGAAGAAGCCGCGCAGCCCGTCCAGACCCAGCGCGTTGGCGACACCCGGGGCCAGGGCGTACAGCACCAGCAGGTAGACCAGCCCCGCCACGTCGGCGCGCTGCGCCCGCTTGCCGAAGTTCAGCGCCAGCAGCAGCGCCAGGTCGCGGGTGCCGAGAAGGGCCAGCCCGACCACCATCTGCTTCTGGAGTGCCGAGACCGCGGGCTCGCCCTGGAGCAGGAGCGCGGCGACGGCGGCGCCCGCGACGGGCACGCTCACCAGCCAGAGCGGCAGCTCGTCCAGGAAACGCTCGCGCTGGCCGTGGTTGCGGAACCAGAGCAGGCGTCGGAACACGACCGGCTGCTTGGACTCGGCAAACGCCAGCGCGTAGATCGCGCCATGGGCCACGGCGTAGGCGACCAGCAGGCGCGTCGGCGTGAGTGGGGTCGAGGGCTCACCGGCGCCGAGCTCCGGCGGAACCAAGCCCGCCGCCCAGGTCATGGAGAAGGCCAGGAACGCCAGCCAGACCACGGGCGTGCCGCGGACCTGAAGCTCGGCGCGCATCAGCCGGTGTACGCCCAGCACGGCCCAGCCGGCAAAGGCCAGCATCGAGGTCAGGAAAGCGAGGAAGACGGTCGGGCGCAGGCCGAACCACGCGAGCTGCTCGCTCCAGGCGGCATCGGTCAGCGTGGCCTGGAGCACCGGCATCGCGATGAAGAACGCCAGGAGCGGAAGCAGGCCACCGGTGCGCGCCGGCAGGGTCGCGCCCTTGCGAAGGGCCAGGAGAGAGGTGATGACCGCCGCCGCGTGGAGCAGAACGGCCAGCGCCGCCAGCAGCGCGACCTCCGCGGCACGGCGGGGCAAGGGCGCGCTGCCCAGGGTCAGCGCCACACAGGCGCACAGCGCGGCGCCGTACCACGGGAAGATCGGCCCGCCCAGCAGCTTGCCCCACGTCAGCTGCCACGGTGGCAGCGCCGACATGCGTTGCTGGTCCCAGGTGCGGCCCCGCACCTCTTCGGTGACGGCGTCGCCGGCCAGGCGCGTGCCCCACAGGATCAGCAGGCCTCCGAAGATCCAGAGCGCCGCGCTCGCGGCGGCGGCGCCGCCGTCGACCTCGGCGGTGGTGGCGGTCAGGTAGATGAAGGCCAGCAGCAGGCCCAGGGTCAGCGGCATCGCCAGCAGCCGGTGGGGCGTGAGCTCCAGCCAGACCTGGCGTCGGAACTCCGGGTTCTCCATCAGAGTGCGCCTCCCGCCGAGCGCACGCGCTCTCGGTAGACGTCCTGCAGGTTGGTGCGCTCCTCTCCGAAGGCGGCCACGGGGAGGCCGTCCGCCAGCAGTGCACGCAGCAACTCCGCCTGGGCGGCGACGTCTCCGGCGAAGCGGAACTCGGCTTCGAGGCCGTCAACGCGGACGTCGCTCACGCCCGGCCGCTCGGCCAACGCCCGGGCCAGATCGGCGCCGGCGTGGCTCAGCAGCAGACGCAGGTCGCGCCGGCTGGGCGCGGGCGGCTCGACCGTACCGTGCTCGATCAAGCGGCCCCGGCGCAGGATCATGATCTCGGAGCAGTACTCGTCGAGCTCGGCCAGGATGTGCGAGGAAACCAGCAGGGTCATGCCCTGCTCGCCGAGCTGACGAAAGAGCTCCGAGAGGGCCAGCCGCGCGTCCGGGTCGAGGCCCGATGCGGGCTCGTCCAGCAGCAGCACGCGCGGCTCGTGGACGATGGCCTGGGCGATGGCCAGCCGTTGGCGTTGTCCGCGCGAGAGCTCGCCGGCCCGTTGCTCCAGAAGCTCGGCGATGTCCAGGCGTTGGGCGGCGCGGGCCACGGCGGCGGGAAGCTCGGGGGCGGGAAGCCGGTGGGCCGCAGCGGCGTACTCCAGGCAACGCCGGGCGGGCAGCGCATCGTAGAGGCCGAAGAAGTCCGAGAGATAGCCGACGCGCTCGTGGCAAAGCCGCGGGTTGCGGCGCACGTCCACGCCGTCCACCGTGATGGTCCCCGCCAGCGGCTCGTCGAGGGCCGCGATGCAGCGCAGCAGCGTCGTCTTGCCGGCGCCGTTGGGGCCGACCAGTGCGGTGACGGAGCGGGAGGGGAGGGCGAAGGAAACGTCGTCGAGCGCGCGCACCCCCGGGTACTCGAAGGTGACTCCGCGGGCCTCGATCACGCGGCGCGCCCCCGCTCCTCGAGATGGCGCGCCCAGAGGAACGTCAGGAAGCGCTCGACCCCCTCGACCACGTGGCGCGTGCGCAGCGAGTGGAATACCTCGAAGGCGTGCTGCGCGGTGGGAAGCTCCGCGTAGGCCACCGGCTGCTTGGATGTGGCGCGCAGCAGCCGGACGAACTCCCGGGCCTCTGTCACGGGAACCAGTGTGTCGTGGGTTCCGTGCACCACGAAGAAGGGCGGAGCGTCCGGGTGGATATGTCTGACGGGCGAGGCGCGTTCGAACGCCTCGGGGTCGTCCCGATAGCGCTTCTTCATCACGACGCGCTCCAGGAAGGGGCGCATGCCGTCCTTGGGGTCCTGGCCGAAGCGGTTGGTGAAGTCGTAGACGCCGTAGAAGGGAACGCAGGCATCCACCCGGGTGTCCACGTCCTCGAAGCCCGACTGGTAGGCCGGGTCGTTGGCCGTGAGCGCCACCAGGGAGGACAGGTGTCCGCCGGCCGAGCCTCCCGTGACCGCCAGGAACTCCGGGTTGCCGCCGTACTCCCCGACGTGGGCGCGGATCCAGCGAATGGCCATCTTCAGGTCGACGAGCGGGTCGGGAAAGGTGGCCCGCGGCGCGAGCCGGTAGTTGGCGGCGACACAGACCCAGCCGCGCGCGGCCAGGTGCAGCATCAGCGGCAGCGCCTGCTGGCGCTTGTGGCCGATGACCCAGCCGCCGCCGTGGATCTGCAGCAGCACGGGCGCGCCCTGCACCGGGTTGCGCGGTCCGTACACGTCCAGGCTCTGGCGGCGCCCCGCGTCTTCCGCGTACGCGATGTTTCGGGCGATCCGCACGTCCCGGTCGTAGAGCAGGAATGGCACGGCCAGGCGGCTGTGGCGACGGCGGGGAGCGGCGATGTCGCCCAGCGGCGTGGCCAGGCGCCCCGCGTACTCGGCGCCCAGCGCCCCGCGCAGTGCGCGCTCGACGATGTGGCGGCTGCGGCCCGCCACGGGAACCAGGGCCAGCAAGGCCAGCCAGGAGGCCACGGTGATGCCCAGGCCGACCCAGCCGGGCCAGGCCTGGAGGGCGCCCATCCACACGAAGAAGACGGTGGCTCCCACCTGCCAGGCGAAGTGGTGACCCGCCAGCTCCGAGGTCAGCCAGCCGGCGAAGAAGCTGGGGACTCCGAAGACGCCCTGCCGCCTGGCCGGCAGCCAGGCGTTGAACGTAAACCACGCGCCCACGCACGTGACCGCGAGGAATGCCCAGGACCAGAACACCGGCCTCACCTCCCGCCGCGATCGTAGCGGTCGGGGCTAACGGCGGCAGCCGCGCAGGGCAATCAGGGCCGGAAGGGCTCCCAGCAGCAGCGCCAGGCTGCTCGGCTCGGGAACGGCCACCAGCACGAAGCCGAGGACAAACCCGTGCGCCGCGGCCGGATCAGCGTCGATCCCCGGGTAGTCTCCGGCCGAGAAGCCGGGCGGCGCGCCGGTTGCGGGGAGGCCCAGGCGGATCGCCGCCTCGTCGCCTTGCGCGCTGCATGCCTGGCCGCCGCATTGGCTGCGAAGCCGCCCGTCGAGCGTGAAGGTCATGCTGATCGTCTGCGGCCCGAAGCCGCCCGTAACGCTGAAGCTGCCCAGGCGCGAGATGGGCTGGTTCACGCTGGCGGACGTGTTCAGGGAGTCTGTACCCAGCAGGTCCATGGAGCCGGTCAGCCCCAGGCCCGCGGTGTTGAGTGTGCCGGTCAAGTCCGTGAGGCGCTCGCGCG
>JAFDET010000290.1 GCA_019310195.1 Deltaproteobacteria bacterium | reverse complement strand
GCCGCCGTGCCGACCCTGGAGCGCCTGTCCATGCTCCACACCCCGCCCGAGGTCGCCGCCCCGCTGGCGAGCCTCACCCTGGCGGGTACGTCCGGGGCCAAGGCCCTGGACCGCATCGCAGCCAACCACCCCGACCCCAAGACCCGCGCCCTGGCCCGAACCTTCCTCGGCCGCGAAGGCTTCCCCCGCCACTGAGCCGGGAACCGAGGGGACAGGAACTGAGGGGACAGTCCCCTCGGTTCGCCTCCAGGTCAGCCGAGCTGGACTTCGCCTTCGGCGAGGATGCGGTCGAACTCGGCTTCGAGGGCGGCGTTGGTGTCGCGGCAGCCGTCCACCACCTGCCGCGCCCACTCCAGGTACTTGACGCGCCGCTCCACGTCCCAATGGGTCGGCGGATCGTGGATCACGTCGCGCACGTTGCAGATCTTGTCGGCCAGCTTGATCAGCTTGGCCTTGTCCGAATGGCCCGGCGCGTGCTCGATCTGGAGCTGCTTGCGATCGGCCTTGGGCAGGCTCTTGTCGTCGCTCACCTCGTCCACCAAGGCCCGCACCGTCGCTCCGAAGTTCGCCTCGATCTCGTCGCTGGAGGTGTCGGTGTCTTCCACGGTGTCGTGCAGCACGGCCGCGCGCAGGACGTCGGTGTCGGTCACCCCGCCCACGGAGGTGAGGATCTGCGCCACCTCGATCGGGTGGTTGATGTAGGGCGAGGCGTCGGTGCCCTTGCGCTTCTGGTCGCGGTGACGGATCGCGGCAAAGTCCAGCGCCGCCAGCAGCGCGGTCGTCGGCGCGGCCTCAACCTGCGCAGCGCTGCGCGGGGAGCCGCCGTTGCCGGACAGGAACTCGGCGACGGAGTTGCGTGACGCCAGGGCATCTGCCCGTCCCACCGCCATCAGGCGCGAGCAGAACACGGAGTCGAAGAGCAGGTAGCTGGCCAGCTCCAGGATCGACTCGTCGGAGCCCAGCCCGCGCAGCAGGTAGCGCACCACCCGCGGAATCCGGTCGGACAGCTCGGCCGCGATGTTCCGGAAGCTCTGGGACGGGCTCAGCCACAGCACGTCCACCTTGCGGAAGGGGCTGCCGTCGTCGGGCGACGCGTGGGCGACCACCGAGCGGTTCACCCGGCCGCTGTGCTCCACGTCCACCTCCAGGGCGTCCAGCATCACCGCGTCGAGCAGCACGCCGGCCACCTGGGCCAGGGAGGGCGGCGGCGGCAGCGACGCCGGCGGCGCCACGTTCGGGCTGGGCCCGCGCACGCCGATGGCCAGGACCCGCTCCGCGCCCAGGTTGATGGCCGGAGACAGCGGCGCGGTGTTGCGGATGCAGCCGTCGCCGAAGTGGCGGCCGCCCAGCGGGACCGAGGGGAAGAAGACCGGAATCGCGCTGGACGCCATCAGGTGCGCCGCGCCGATCACGGTGGGCTCGATCGACCAGCAGCGCCGCTCCCAGAGTTGCGTGTCGGGGGCGCCGTGGACGAACACGACCCCCTGCGACGTGTAGAGGTCGGTCGCCACCACGGCCAGTGCGCGCAGGGCGCCCGACGCCACGTTCTTCTCGATGCGTTCGAAGGGGATGGTGCGGTTCAGCAGCTCGCGCAGCGGCGCCGTGTCCAGCAGCGACTTGGCCTCCACCCGCCGCATCACGCCGCCGAACGAGAGGTCGCGCACCCAGCGCGCGCCGATCCCCGCCAGGGAGCGGATGTCGGTGCGGAAGACGTGGTCGGGCTGGATCTCGCCCCAGACCTTCTCCAGGCGTGACACGGCCTCCTCGAAGTTGTCGGACCGGGCTGCCAGGGAGCCCACGTTGAGGGAGCCCGCACTGCCGCCCACCAGCACGTCGAAGCTGCTGCGATCGGGCGAGATGAGCTTCGCTTCGAGGAGCCCTCGCAGCACACCCACCTGATAGGCCCCGTGGGCGCCACCTCCGGAGAGAACCAGCGCCGTGCTTCCCTGCATTCCATGAAGTTCGCAGACGCAGCGTAGGAACGCACCGGGTGGGTCGGCCTGCCGACAGGGGCGCCTTGCCCAGCGACCCCTACCTTCACGAGGTGATCGCAGCGTTGAAGAACGAGGCGCGGCCCGAGGCGTTGGAGCGCTTGGCCCGCGAGCTGGCGGTCCGCCACGAGGCCGCCGCGGTGGACCCGCGTGCGATTCGTCACGCCGGCCCCGTGGCGCTGGCGGCACGGGTGAAGGCGCTGAGCGAGGCCGCTCGGGCTCTGCCCGTCGGAGAGGCCGGCGCCTTGCACGAGGTGGCGGCGCTCCAGGAGCGTTTCGTCGCCGAGCACGCCGATTGGATCGAGCACCGCATCACCTCCGAGCGCGTGCGCCTGGGCCTGGGCGACGCCCCGGACGCGGATCCCGACGAGGGCTGCGATGTCTGCGAGCCGCTGGCCTTCCTTTCGGTGGAGCTGGCTGCGCACGACCATCCGGAGCTGGCCGAGCGCCTGCTGGCGGCCTACGCCGGCGAGGCCAACGACTACGGCCTCTACCGCGTGGTCGATTTCTACGAGCGCCAGGCCGCGCTGCAGCGCGCGGAGCGGCCCCGGAGCGGCGACGACGTGCATCGCCTGCTCCAGGTGGCTCGCGCCACGGCCCGGCGGCCGCTGCTGCCACCCGCCGTGGTGGCGCTGGGCGGCATGGTGGCCAGCGGCAAGAGCACGGTGGCGGCGGCCCTGGCCGCGCGCCTGGCGGCGCCCCGCATCGTGGGCGACCGCGTGCGCGAGTTCCTGGAGGGAGCGCCGCCGGGCCAGGCCGCCGTGCCCGATCAGCGTCTGGCCAGCTTTGCGCCGGGCTTCGAGGACGCCGCTTACCAGGCCTTCCTCGCCGATGCGGACGCGGTGCTCGACTCCGGCCGCACCGTGGTGCTGGATGGTGGCTTCCCCACCGCCGAGCGCCGAGCGCGCGCCCGCGCCATGGCGCTTCGCCACGGCGTGCCGTTCCGCTTCGTGGAGTGCCGCGTGGCCCCGGAAGTGGCCCGGCGTCGCCTGGCCCGGCGCGACGCCGAGGGTACCCTGGAGGGCCCGGCCTGGGAGGCGGTCTACGACGACTACGCGCGCCGCTGGGAAGCCCCGCACGAGATCCCCGCCGACGAACACGTGGTCGTCGATACCGAGCGGCCGCTCGCAGAGAGTGTAGAGGTCGTGGCCGAGTGGCTTCCCCTGTGGCCCGTGCAGGCCGACGCATGAGCCCGCTGTCCACGCCCGCGCCCCGGGCGGTCACCTTCGACTGCTGGAACACGCTGCTCTACGAGGCGGACTGGCAGCTGGCGCACGCCTTCCGCGTGGATGCGCTGCAGCGCGCCGCCACCGAGGGCGATCACCCGGTGGAGCGCGGCGCGGCCGGCGACGCCTTCGACCTGGCCTGGGGCCGGCACATGGAGCTCTGGCAACGCGAGAAGGCGACCGGAGCGCTGGAGGTGGCCCACTGGGCGCTGGAAGAGCTGGGCATTCCGCCCGAGGGCGTCGCCTTGGAGCACCTGGTGGAGAACTGGCAGGAGGCCAGCCACAGCGGCCGCGTGGAAGCGCTGAGCGGCGCCCGCGAGACGCTGTACGCGCTGCGCGCGGGCGGCCTGCGCACCGCGCTGATCTGCGACACCGGTCTGACCCCCGGCCGGGTGGTGCGCCACCACCTGGACCGTCACGGGCTCCTGGAGCACCTGGAGGTCTGCGTCTTCTCCGACGAGGTGGGCGAACCCAAGCCGCGCGCCCGGGTCTTCCACGCCGCGTTGGAGCCCCTGGGCGTGGAGGCCGCGCACGCGGTCCATGTGGGCGATCTGAAGCGCACCGACGTGGCGGGCGCGCACGGGGTGGGGATGCGCGCCGTCCGCATCACCGAACGCCACGACGACCCGAGCGAGCTTCCCGAAGCCGATGTCGTCGTCGCCGACCACTCCGCCCTCCGCGCACTCCTGACTGCATGAGCCAGGAAAGGGACTAAGAAAGGGGCCGGGAAAGAAAAGGGACAGTCCCATTAGTTGCGGCCCGCGACTGTTCGCATGGGTTCACACCCCGCGCCGCAACTAATGGGACTGTCCCTTTT
>JAFDET010000289.1 GCA_019310195.1 Deltaproteobacteria bacterium | reverse complement strand
CTGAACCTTCTGCGGATTGCCCGCGTTGGGGAAGTTCCACATGAAGAAGTCCCCGGTGAGGATGATCTTGCGGTCCGGGAGCCAGGCCCAGACGTGATCGTCCGTCTCGCCCTTGGCGTGGCGCAGGTCGAGTCGCACGCCCCCCACACTCACGCCCATGCGGTCGCGGAACGTCACGTCGGGCGCAGGCGTTCCTTCGGGTAGGAAGCGCTGAGCGCCGCCGATGCTCATGTTCTTCAACCCGCCGAACTGCCGGGCGTTGATCACCGCGTTGTAGCCGGCGGTCAAGTTGTAGCGGTCGAAGCGCGGAGGCAGGTTCTCGTGTCCGATGAAGCGCGGCGGCCGGTGGCCCAGCTCTTGCGCGTTGGCGACGAAGGCGCCGGCGCCGCCCACGTGGTCGATGTGCCCGTGGGTGTAGAGGACGCTGTGGAAGGCGTCCGAGCTCCAGGCGCGCAGGCTCTTCACCACGGCGCCTCCGGTCCGGGCGCCGCTGGTGTCCGAGAGGATCAGGCCCTCCTCCGTCGCGATCGCCGCAACGTTGGAGAACGACTCGACCAGCATCACGCCGGCGGCGATCTCGCTGAGCTCCTGGTTGATGCGCACCGGGAAGATCGCTGCGCCCTCGTCGATGATCCGCGTCGAGAGAGAGACGAGATCCTCGGCCATCTCAGTTCCCCTTGAACTCCGGCTTGCGCTTCTCGAAGAAGGCCTTGATGCCCTCGCGGTAGTCGTCGGTGCCGGCCGTGAGCATCCACTGGTCGCGGTCCATGTGCATGATGGAGCGGTCCAGGGCGGAGACGACGGCGTTCACGCTCTGCTTGATCATCTGCGCGGCGATCGGCGGCTGGTCCGCGTAGTCGCGCGCCATGGCCATGGCGCGTTCGAGCAGCTCGTCCCGCGGCACGACCTCGTCGTAGAAGCCCCAGTCCAGCAGGGTCGCGGCATCCTCGTTCCGCCCCAGGGCGATCATGCGCTTGGCTCGGGAGGGGCCGATCAGGTGGACGCAGAGCGGCAGGCCGACCCACTGCAGGTTCATGCCGCGATTCACCTCGGGGTAGCCGCAGAAGGAGCCCTCGGCGCCGATGCGGAAGTCGCAGGCGGTCACCATGCAGGCTCCCCCGCCGAGAGCCGCCCCGTGGATCGCGGCGATGGTGATCTGGTCCATGCCGTAGATGGCGCTCACCAGATCCGCGCCCAGGCTCAGGCTGCGCCGCAGCTTGAGCCGGGTCGAGACATCCGGGCGCTCGTCCTCGGCATCCCCGGCGCTGAGGTCGGCGCCGGCACAGAAGTGCTTCCCCGCGCCGCTGAAGATCACGACGCGGGTTTCCGTGTCCGTCCCGAAGGAGCGGGCCGCGTGGATGATCTCCTGCATGATCCGGCGGTTCAGGGCGTTCAGCTTCTCCGGACGGTTCAGCGTGAGCGTTGCGATGGGACCGTCCTTGCGGATCTCGATGTGCTGGTAGTCCACGCGTGGTCTCGTTTCTCGAGCGGCCTCAGTTGACGGCCTTGGCTCCGATCAGCGTCTGCACTGCCTCGGCGATGCCGTCGGTGGAGAGGTGGTACATGGGGAAGATCTTGCGGATCACCTCCACCGTCTGGTACTCGCCCCAGATCTGCGGCAGCTCCGGGTTCATCCAGACGCAGCGGTCGAAGTGGTCGGCGATGCGGTGGAGCCAGGCAATGCCGGTGGACTCGGCGGTCTTGCGCGGGTCGATGTTGCCGTAGGGCTCCATCAGCTCGGCCGGATGCATGGCGGCGTCGCCGACGATCATCACCTTCCAGCGCGCGCCCAGGGTGCGCAGCAGGTCGCCGGTGGGCAGCGCCTCGCGGCGCAGCAGGCGGGCCGTCTTGCCCAGCAGCTCGTAGGGGCAGTTGTGGAAGTAGTAGGCCTTGAAGTCGCGCAGGCCGCGCTCCTCGTGCAGGGCGGTCAGCAGGCGGCTCACGGGCTCGTAGAAGGGATCCATGGTTCCGCCCACGTCCATCAGCAGGAGCAGGCGCACGTCGTTCTTGCGCTCGGGGCGGAAGACCAGCTCGATCTCGCCGGCGTTGCGGCAGGTCTCGTCCACGGTCTCGTCCAGATCCAGCTCCGTGGCCGGGCCGGTGCGGGTGAGCTGCCGCAGGCGGCGCAGCGCCACCTTGGTCTGGCGCAGGTCGAGGGTCTGGTCGGTGCGGTAGTCCTTGTAGCGCCGCTCCTCCGCCACCTTCATGGCGGAACGGCTCTTCGCCGGGCCGCCGATGCGGATGCCGGTGGGGTGCTCGCCGCCGTGGCCGAAGGGCGAGTGGCCGCCGGTGCCCACCCACTTGCCGCCCCCGTCGTGGCGCTCGGTCTGCTCGGCGAGCCGCTCGAAGAGCTTCTGCATCAGCTCGTCGCCGCTCAGGCGCTCGAGCATCTCGCGCTGCTCGTCGGTCAGGCCCTCGAAGTTCTTCGGATCCGAGAGCCACTGCTGAAGCTCGTCCTCGATGTCGAGGGCGCCTTCGACCCCCTCGAACACCTTGAGGAAGGCCCGGTCGAAGGCGTCGAAGTAGGTCTCGCTCTTGATCAGGCAGGCCCGGGACAGGTTGTAGAAGTGGTTGAGGCTGGAGCCGTGCAGGCCCTTGGCCATGCCGTCCATCAGGGTGAGCCACTCCTGGATGCCGACGGGGACGCCTTCATCCCGAAGCTCGTAGAAGAAATCCAGGAACACCAGCGAGCCTCTAGTTGTTGTACCGGGGCCCGAGCTGGCTCCAGTCGGAGGGGTAGCTGCCGCCCCGCTCCTGGTACTGGTCCAGGGCCTCGGTGTCGCGCTCGTTCTTCAGCAGCGCGCCGAGGAACGGGATGTGGTGCTCGATGTCGTCGGCGGTCATGCCCGAGCGCAGCAGCACCGAAATCCAGTCGATGAGCTCCGAGGTCGAGGGCTTCTTGCGCAGCTCGCTCTGCTCGCGGAGCCAGTAGAACTTGACCAGCACCTGGTCCAAGAGCTGGGTCTCCAGGCGCGGGTGGTGCACGTCCACGATCTGGCGCATGAGGTCCACGTCCGGGAAGTCGATGAAGTAGAAGACGCAGCGGCGCAGGAAGGCGTCCGGCAGCTCCTTCTCGTTGTTGGACGTGATGATCACCAGCGGGCGCTTCTTCGCCTCCACCTCGTCGTTGGTCTCCATGACGGTGAAGCGCATCTCGTCCAGCTCGAGCAGCAGGTCGTTGGGGAACTCGAGGTCGGCCTTGTCCACCTCGTCGATCAGCAGGACGTGGCGCTCCTCGGCGGCGAAGACCCGCCCCATGGGGCCCAGCTTGATGTAGTGGCGGATGTCTGCGACGTCGCCGTCGCCGAAGCGCGCGTCGTTGAGGCGCTGCACCGTGTCGTAGACGTACAAGCCTTCTTGAGCCTTGCTGGTGGACTTGATGTGCCACTTCTCCAGGGGCATGGAGAGGCCCTCGGCCACGTGCTGGGCCAGCAGGGTCTTGCCCGTGCCGGGCTCCCCCTTCACCAGGAGCGGGCGCTCCAGGGCGATGGCGGCGTTGACGGCATCCACGAGGGCCGGTCCGGCGATGTAGCCGTCGGTCCCCTGGAACTGGAAGAACGGGTTGGAAGTGCTCATGGCGCCGGGAGTCTGGCGAATCCCGGCCTCCGAGCCAAGCGGATCTCGGGTACGGTGGGGAGCGGCAACCTCAGGGGGATCTCATGCACCTGGACCTCCATCCCGCCCGGCTGGCCGGGGCGCTGCTGGCGCTGGCCCTGCTGGCCCCGGCGGCAGCCGTCGCAGCCGACTGGGCGCCCTTCGTCGAGACCAAGACCATCGAGATCCACACCCAGGACGAGGATGGGGAGGCCCGCGAGACCAAGGTGTGGATCGTGTTGGTGGACGGCACCGGCTACGTGCGCACCAACGACTCGCGCTGGCTCGCCAACATCCGCCGCGGCTCGACCATCGAGATTCACGCCGGCGAAACGACCCTGGCGGTGGGCGCAACCGAGGTGGAGGACGAGGCCACCCGCGACAAGGTCGAGGAGGCCTTCAAGGCGAAGTACGGCGCCATGCAGAAGCTCATGAGCTTCTTCCGCATCTC
>JAFDET010000055.1 GCA_019310195.1 Deltaproteobacteria bacterium | reverse complement strand
ACGGTGCGACCGCCATGCCCAGCCCGGCGACGAGCTGTCCGTAGCGCCCGGCTCCAAAGCTGCGGGCCATCAGGCCGGTGAGCAGCAGGGTTCCGGCGCCGCAAAGCGCCGGGATCAGGCGGAAGCCGAGGATCCCATCCCCCAGCACGGGTTGGCTGGCGGCCAGCAGCCACGGCGCCAGCGGAGGGTGGTCCACGTAGCCCAAGCCCAGGCGCTTGGAGCAGGCCCAGTAGTAGAACTCGTCGTGGAAGAGCCCGTACGGCTCCCTCCACCCCGTGGCCAGCAACAGCGCCCCGAACACCAGCGCCATCCCGACGAGCAACCGACCCGCCCCGGCCATCCGACCCTCCCCCTGTCCTCCTCCTTATACGCTGTCCGGCCCGTCCGTGGGCTCCGTCGGCGGAGTGCCGGGGTCCTGTCCGTGTCCCCTCCGGCGATGTCTATCCTGAGCCGGCCGAGGCCCTTCGCTCGCCTACGGCTCGCTGCGCGCGCGGCAGGCGGCTCCGCTGCATGGCCACACGTCGAGGGCCGCGCTTGCGGGCCGCAGGCATGGGCGCCCCCGCGACCGAGGCGGTCCTGCTTCCAACCGACGGCGCCCTCGTGCCGGGGGCCTGGCCGTGTCCCCGTAGGCGTAATCCGCAGAGGCCTCCCGGGTCGAGCGACCTCGCGGGATTATCGCTGCGAGTCCGCGCCCACCCGCGTACGCGCGACCTCCTGAAATCCAAGAGCGAGGACATCGCCGGAGGGGACACGGCCATGACCCCGGCACTCCACCGACGGAGCCAACGTAACAGCCGGATGTGGGCGCAGCGCCCACGCGCCGGGCTCGTGGCTCCGCGTCTAGGCGAGGTCTTCGGCGGAGAAGCCGTAGGCCTCGGCCAGGTCGGACTCCTTGCGGGCCAGGAGCTTCGCGGCCTCGACCATCACCTTGCACTGCTTGTAGGTGGCGTCGTCCTGCATCTTGCCGTCGATCATCACGCAGCCGGCGCCGTCACCCATCTCGTCGATGACCCGGCGCGCCCAGCGCACCTCGTTCACCGGGGGCGTGAACACCTTCTTGGCGATGTCGATCTGCACCGGGTGCAGTGACCAGGCGCCCACGCAGCCCAGCAGGAAGGCGGCGCGGAACTGGTCCTCGCAGGCCAGCGTGTCCTTGATGTCGCCGAAGGGTCCGTAGTACGGGAAGATGCCGTTGGCGGTGCAGGCATCCACCATGCGCGCCAGGGTGTAGTGCCACGGGTCCTGCTGCGCCGTGATGCGGGCGGCGTCCGGATTCTCGGCGTCCGGGTCCGTGCGCACCAGGTAGCCGGGGTGGCCGCCGCCCACGCGGGTCGTCTTCATGCGCCGGCTGGCCGCCAGGTCGGCGGGGCCGAAGGAGATGCCCTGCATGCGCGGGCTCGCGCCGCAGATCGACTCCACGTTGGCGACGCCCTGGGCGGTCTCGAGGATGGCGTGCAGCAGGATCGGTCGCTCGACGCCTGCCCGTGCCTCGAGCTGGGCCACCAGCTGGTCCACGTAGTGGATATCCCACTCGCCTTCGACCTTGGGGACCATGATCACGTCGAGCTTGTCGCCGATCTCGGTGACCAGGGTCATCAGGTCGTCGAGGACCCAGGGGCTGTCCAGGCTGTTCACCCGGGTCCAGAGCTGCGCGTCGCCGAAGTCCGTGTCGCGCGCGATCTTCACCAGGCCCTCGCGGGCGGCCACCTTGTTGTCCACCTGGATGGCATCTTCCAGGTTGCCCAGCACCACGTCCGACTTCGTGGCCAGATCCGGGACCTTCGACGCCATCTTCGGGTTGCTTGGATCGAAGAAGTGGATCATGCGGGAGGGCCGGAAGGGCACCGCCATGAGCGGCATCGGGGCGCCGAGCGCCTTGGGCTTGAAGAAGTCCTTGGGGGAACGCATGAAACCTCCTTAACTCTCGTAGAGCTTGATTACCTGGACCTTGCCGTCGGGCGCCGCCTCCAGGCACAGGTCGCAGAGCACGCACTCGTCGAGGTTCGCCTCCAGGATCTCGACGCCATCGTCCGTGGCGCGGAAGATCGAGACCGGGCAGACCTCCTCCAGCTTCGCGGCCAGCGCCGCATCCTTGCGAACGTCGTCCGCAACCTTCACGTCGATGAAGAGACCGGGCATCAGCTTCCTCCCAGGCGCTGGCGGATGAGCTCGGGAATCTCCTCGATCCGCTCCGCCACGGAGATCCCGGCCGCCTCCATGCGCGCGATCTTCTCGGCGGTGGTGTCTTCCTTGCCTTCGACGATGGTCCCGGCGTGGCCGAAACGCATGCCCTTCATCTCGTCCATGAAGCGCCCCGCCATGAAGGCGACGATCGGCAGCCGTGAGTCGTTCTCGCGCACCCACTCCGCCAGCTCGGCCTCCATGCGGCCGCCGGGCTCGGAGTAGATCGCAATGGCCTCGGTCTGGGGGTCCGCCTCGAAGAGCGGCATCAGCTCGGCGTAGGTGGTGCCCACGATGGCGTCGCCGCCGATGGAGACGCACGTGGACTGGCCCAGCCCCGCCGCAGTGAGCGTGGAGGCGATCTCGGTGGTCATGCCGCCGGAGCGGGACATGATGCCGATGTTGCCCTTGCGGTAGGCCTGGCGGGTGTTGGCGGCGGGGCCGCCCACGCCGCCCATCTTGGCCTCGTCGGGTGAGATCACACCCAGGCAGTTGGGTCCGATGATGCGTGCCCCGCGCAGCTTGGCCAGCTCCACACACTGGGCCACGTCCTTGCGCGGCACGTTCTCGGTGACGACGACGATCAGCTCGACGCCGTTCTCGATGGCCTCGAAGATCGCGTCCTTCACGAAGCCCGGCGGCACCGAGACGATGGAGCCCTCTACCTTGCCGTGGGCCGTCACCACGTCCCGCACGCAGTCGTAGACCGGCACGCCGTAGACGTCGCGGCCCGCGCGCCCCGGCGTCACGCCGCCCACGATGGTGGCGCCGTAGTCCAGGTTCTCGCGGGTCAGGCTGACGGCCTCGCGGCCGGTGATGCCCTGGATCAGGAAGCGCGTGTCCTTGGAGATCAGGATCGGCATCTACGCAGCCCCCATCTTCGCCACGGCCCATCCATCTGACTCCGCTCGCCTTCGGCTCACTGCGCGGCCTTCGGTGTGCATCAGTTGGAATCCGCCATCTTCGCCACGGCCTTGCCGGCAGCCTCGTACATGCTCACGCTGCGGTCGCAGTACTCCACGCCGTACTTCTCCAGGATCTTGAAGCCCTCGTCCTCCCAGGAGCCGGGGATCCGGAAGATGGTGATGATCTGCGCCGGGTCCTTGCCCGACTCGATGCAGCCCTTGATGACGCCGCGGGCCACGATGTCCACGCGCGTGTTGGAGACCACGTTCATCATCACGGCGATCTTCTCCACGCCGGGCTTGGAAAGGATCAGCTTGGTCAGCTCGCAAGCCTTCTTCACCGACGGGTTGCCGCCGATCTCGCAGTAGTTGGCCGGCTTGCCGCCGTGGTTGCGCACGGCGTCGAAGAGCGTGAGCGATCCGCCACCGGCGCCGATCACCAACCCCAGGTTGCCGTCGAACTCGACCACGTTGCCGGCCACGCCGCGGTGGTCGGTCTCGTTGACCTTGCGTCCGGCGATCTCGAAGTCGGATGGCTCGCGGGCCTGCCGCGTCTCGTCCTCTCCGACGCCCAGCTCCGCCAGGAGCGCCTTGTGGCGACCTCGGGCCTCGGCCTCCAGGTCCACGTGGCCGTCGAGCACGATGAAGCGCCCGTCCTCGAGCCGGGCCAGCGGATTGATCTCCGCCAGCGTGAGGTCGTAGTCGAGGAAGATCTTCATCAGCTCGAACACGATGGGCGTGAGCCGGTTGAGCTGGCTGCCGCTGACGCCCGTGGCGGAGATGGCTTCCTTGGCAATGCGGGGGGAGATGGGAAGGATGGTGGAGAACCAGGTCTTGGAGACGTGCTCCGGGTGCTTCTCCGCCACCTCCTCGATGTCGATCCCGCCCATGTCGCTGAAGAGCAGCACGGGCAGCTTGCGCCGGCCGTCCCACGTCACCGACACGAAGTACTCCTGCTCGATCGGGCTCTTCTCTTCCACCAGCACCGAGCGAGCCTTCTGGCCGTTCACCTCGATGGGCATGATCTGGTCGAAGAGGGCAGGGCACTCGCCCGGGGTGTCGGCGAACTTCACCGCGCCGGCCTTCATGCGCCCGCCGGAGAGCACCTGGCTCTTCAGGACCACCGGGCCGCCGATTTCCTCGGCGATGGCCCGGGCCTCGTCGGCCGAGGTGGCCACCCGGCCCTTGCCCAGGGGCAGACGGCGCTTCGCGAACAGCGCCTTGGACTCGTACTCGTAGAATCGCATCCGGATCCTCGCGGGTGGGATCACCCCGCGGCCGGTGCGGTCCGGCGCCGGGGGGATCCGCGCTCGTAAGCGCGCGTACATTATTGCTTTTCCCGAGACCCGGCAACTGGGCTAGGTTCCCGCCGCGGCGCCTCCGGACGAGCGCGCCCCCTAGCGGTCCGAACGGGATCGAGAGCGGAGGAGCCATGCCCAAGACCCGTGCCTACTCCATCAGCGCCGAGGACATCGCAGCCGAGCGCGAGCGCGTCGGGGGCGACGTGGACGCCGTCAACGTCGCCAACGTGATCAAGCTCGATGACCTGGAGCTGCGCGACGTGGGCCCCACCGACGTTCACTTGCGGATCCTGGCGGCGTCCGGCGAGCACAACGTGGACCATGCTGCGCTGGCCGACACCGTCAACATCGCGGACGCCCGGGGCGGCAAGATCTACCCGGGCAACTCGGCCGTGGGCGAGGTGATCGGAGTCGGCGCCCAGGTCCGCAAGTTCGAGGTGGGCGACATCGTGCTGACCCACTGCAACGGCGAGCCGGACCGCTTCGGCTTCCCCATGCGCATCTGGGCCTACGACCAGCCCGAGTCCATCGGCTGGTACGCAGAGGAAGCGGTGGTCGGCGAGTGGCAGCTGGTGAAGGCCCCGCTCGACTGCGGCCTCAACCTGTGGGAGATGGCCGCGCTGCCGCTCCGCGCCCCCACCGCCTACCACCTGTGGCGCCGCGCCCTGGGGATCTACCGGGTCAAGGTGAGTCGCGAGCAGCAGGCCGTAGTGAACGTGATGTCGTTCGGCGGCGGCGTGGGCGAGCTCTTCCTGATGCTGGCCAAGGCCGAGGGCCACAACGCCTATTTCTGTTCGGGCAGCCCGGAGCGGCGCGCCGCGCTGGAGAAGCAGGGCATCACCGGGATCGACCAGAAGGCCTTCAACCGCTTCGCCGCGCGCGACGACGTGAAGGCCTTCCGTCGTCACGTCACCGAGCTGACCCGAGGCGAGGACATGCACATCATCTGCGACATGCTGCGCGGTCCGGTCTTCCCGGCCGGCTTCGCGGTGCAGGCGCGCCAGGGTGTGAACGTGTCGGCCGGATGGCAGCTCTCGCAGGTCATCCAGTACAACTCGACCCTGGCCTCGGTGAAGCAGATCACCCTCGACCACACCCACTACGAGACGCTGATCGGAGTGGAGGCCGCCACCGAGCTCTACGGCGGCGTGTTCAAGCCCACGGTCCACCGGGAGATCTACGCCTTCGAGGATCTGCCGCGCGCGTTCGAGGAGATGCACCAGAACACGCAGACGGGGATCCCGATCATTCGCATCGCCACGGACGTTCCCGCGTCGGTGCGGGCGCTGGTGCCGTAGCCTCGCGGGCTCTTCGCGTGGCGCGACGGGTGGTGCTCGGCATCGTGTTGCTGTGCGTCGTCCTCGTGGCGCTCTACGCCAACATCTTCGATCGCATGGCCCCGGCCGCCCTGGTCCGCCCAGCGTCGGCCGCGCCCCAGGCGCGCGCGGCCGACGCCTACCGCGTGCTGCTGGTGTCGGTGGACGGGCTGGCCCCGGCCGTGATGCAAGACGTCCCGACGCCGACGCTGGATCGGCTGGGCGCCGAGGGCCTGCGCGCGCGGCACGCCGAGACCGTGATGCCCAGCCGCACGCTGCCCGCCCACACCAGCATGATCTCGGGGGCGCCGCCGCGGGTGCACGGCATCGGCTGGAACCGCTACGAGCCCTGGCGGCGCTTCGAGGTGCAAACCTTGTTCAGCATCTGCGCGCGGGAGGGCTGGCGCTGCGGCCTCTTCGCCGGCAAGGCCAAGTTCGCGCACCTGGCCGAGTACGAGCCGGGGGTCGAGCAGTGGGCGCTGGGAACCTCCGCCGACTCGGTGCTGGCCCAGGCGGCGGTCTATCTGGCGGAGAGCGATCCCGATTTCGTGCTGGTTCACCTGGCCGAAGTCGATCTCGCGGGCCACGCCGAGGGCTGGGGCAGCGAGGCCCAGCGCGCGGCCCTGGAGCGGATCGACACGCTGCTGGGCGGCTTCCTGGCCGGGGCCCAGGCGGCCGGCAGCGGCCGTCTGGCGGTGCTGCTGACCTCGGACCACGGCGGCCACGACACGATTCACGGCACCGACGATCCGCGGGATCTGCGCATCCCCTGGATCCTGTGGGGCGAGGGCATCGAGCCGGGCACGCTGCGCGAGCCCGTCTCGACCCTGGACACCGGACCCACGCTGCTGGCGCTGCTGGGCGCGAAGCCCCCGGCGGCCTGGCAGGGCCGGGCGCGGCTGCGGATGGACGCGGCACAGGCGGCGTCGCCTCGAGAGGCCGCTCGCTAGAGCCCGCGCTTCGGCCTGCCTCAGGCGTAGTGGCTGCGCCGCTTCACGGCCAGCTTGCGGTCCAGGCTGAAGATCGGGGTCTTCTTCCAGCCCTCGGGCGCGTCGTCGTGGGTCTCGCCCTCGGCGCGCTCGAACTTGTGGCCCAGCAGGCGTGTGGAGAGCAGGCCCAGGTCGTCGCGGCCCGGGAAGTCCTCCACCGCCAGGATTTCGGTGGCGGCGAAGACCGTGTCGCCCGCGAAGAGCGGGGCGGTGTGGCGGCCGGTCGTGTAGATCACGTCGCCCAGCGCATTGTCGCCCACGTCCGGCGAACCCAGGCCCAGGCAGAGGGTGAACGGAATGCCGCCGAAGATGATCAGCTTGCCGCCGGCGTAGCGCTTCGGGTTCTGGTCGATCATGAACTGGTTGCAGTGCACCTGGCTCGTATTGTCCAGGATGGCGGTCAGGGCGATGTGCTCGTCGGTCATCACCCGCCCGCGCGAGTGCTCGATGCGCGTTCCCGGCTCGAAGTCCTCGAGGTACGTGTCCGCGTTGGAGAGGTGCGACAGGGACTTGTAGCCGCGGGACGGGTCGTACTCCGGCAGCCACAGGGGGCACTCGATCGGATCCGGCTCGACCTCGCCTTCGTGGAGCGACGCGCTGTCGTCGTCCTTGAAGACCTGCACCTTGCGCTGCCAGGTGCAGACGATGGCCTCGTCGGGCTGGCCCAGGTTCTTGCGCGCGGTGGACTGCACGTGGACGATGCCCAGGTTGGGACGGCTCTTCGACGCCCGCACGCCCAGGACCTTGGTTTCGGCTTCCAGGGTGTCGCCCACGTAGACCGGGGCGCCGAACTGCATGTCGATGTACTCGAGGTTGGTGCGCGCGTTCTCCGAGACGTCCTCCACCGTCTGGCTGAAGGCCACCAGCATCACCAGGCCGGGCGGGCAGAGCAGCCCCTCGAAGCCGTAGGCCCGCGCGTAGCGCGCGTTCTTGGCCAGCGGATTCGTGGTCATGGCGAACTCGGTGAAGGTGGTGAACAGGCCCTCGGTGACGGTCTTGCCGCCCTTGTGGCGGTACACCTGGCCCGGCACGAAGTCCTCGAGGAAGTTGCCGGTCTTCTTGCGGATGATGCGGGGGGTGTCGGACACGATCGGATCTCCTGGGTTGGCGCGCCGCAATGTAGCAACCGGGCTACCTTCTTCACGATGCCGGGGCTTTCCTCCAACGCCCTCCGGGTGCTCGAGGCCCGCTACCTGCTTCGGGACGAGGCGGGCCGCCGCCTGGAAGACTGGGGCGGCCTGTGCCGGCGCGTGGCCGGCGGCGTGGCGGCCGCCGAAACAGCTTTCGGGGGCGACCCCGAGCCCGTGGCCGAACGCTTCGCCCGGCTGCTGCAGGAGCGGGTCTTCCTGCCCAACTCGCCCACGCTGATGAACGCCGGCACGCCCCTGGGGCAGCTTGCCGCATGTTTCGTGCTGCCGATTCCCGATGACCTGACGGGGATCTTCGAGGCCGTGAAGCGGATGGCCGTGATCCACCAGTCCGGCGGCGGCACCGGCTTCGACTTCTCCCACCTGCGCCCGGCCGGCGACCCGGTGGCGCGAAGCCACGGTGTCGCGTCCGGCCCGGTCTCGTTCATCGAGGTATTCGACGCCACCACGTCGGTGATCAAGCAGGGTGGCCGGCGCCGCGGAGCGAACATGGGCGTGCTGCGCATGGATCATCCGGACGTGCGCGCCTTCGTCGCGGCCAAGTCCGAGCCCGGCCGCCTCACCAACTTCAATCTCTCCCTGGCCGTGGGCGACGCCTTCTTCCGCGCCGTCGAAGCGGGCGGCAGCTTCGACCTGGTCCATCCCCGGGACGGCAAGGTCGTGGAGAGCCTGCGGGCGGCCGACCTGCTGGACGAGGTGGCGGCCCACGCCTGGGCGGGAGGGGACCCGGGCCTGATCTTCGCGGATGCGGTGAACCGGGAGAACCCGACGCCCGCCCTGGGCCCCCTGGAGGCCACCAACCCCTGCGGCGAGCTGCCGCTGCTGGCGAACGAGGCCTGCAACCTGGGCTCGATCCGCGTCGATGCCTTCGTGCGCGATGGGCGCCTGGACGAAGACGGACTCGACGCGTGCGTCGACGACGCCGTGCGTTTCCTGGACGACGTGATCGAGGCCAGCCGGTACCCCTTTCCGGAGATCGAGGCCACGGTGCGCGGCAACCGCAAGATCGGCCTGGGCGTGATGGGCTTTGCCGACCTGCTCGTCGACCTGGGCATTCCCTACGACGACGAACGCGCCGTGGGCTTGGCCGACCGGGTGATGGGCCGCGTGCGGCAGCGGGCCGAAGCGGCCTCGGCCCGGCTGGCCGAGGAGCGTGGGGTCTTCCCCAACTGGGAAGGATCGAGCGTCGCGCGCCGCGGCCTGCGGCTGCGCAACGCCACGGTTACGTCCGTCGCACCCACCGGCACGCTGTCGATCCTGGCCGACTGCTCCAGCGGCATCGAGCCCTACTTCGGCCTGGCCTTCGTGCGCCACGTCCTCGACGGCGCCGAGCTGCCCGAGACCAACCGCCGCTTCGAGGAGGCTCTGCGCGGCAGCGGCGCCTGGAGCGAGGACCTGCTGGCCGAAGTGCGCGCCCGAGGCTCCGCCCGGGCCGTGTCCGGGGTTCCGGAGGCGGTGCAGCGGCTCTTCCCCGTGGCCTCCGATCTGCCGGGTGAACGACACCTGGCCATCCAGGAAGCCTTCCAGCGCCGGGTGGACAACGCCGTGTCCAAGACCGTCAACCTGCCCGCCGGCGCCACGCCGCAGGACGTGCGGGACATCTACCTCTCCGCCTGGCGCCGCGGTCTCAAGGGTGTGACCGTCTTCCGCGAGGGCGCCACGGCCGGCGCTGCCCTGACCCTCGGCGCCACCGGCTGCATCGACGACTCCTGTCCTTAGCCCGGCCTCCTGCTCGCGATCCTAAGCCGGACGAGGCCCTTCGCTCGGCTGCGCCTCGCTGCGCGCGCTTCGCGCTTGCTGAGCCGGACGAGGCCCTTCGCTCGGCTGCGCCTCGCTGCGCGCCGGCAGCCTGAGGGCTGTTGGCTTGCGGCCCCAACTTCGGCGGCCTGGCCCATCGGGAAGGGTCGCGGTCCCTTGTTTCGTCCGGAGTGCTATTGTGCGCGCGCCGTGAAGATTGCAGCCCCTCGGGAAACTGCCGCCGGCGAGCGGCGCGTCGCACTCACCCCCGATGCCGTTCGGATCCTGGCTCGGGACGACATCGAGGTCGTGATCGAGTCCGGAGCCGGCATCGCGGCCGGCTTCACCGATGCCGCCTACGAGAAGGCCGGCGCCGTGATGGGTGGGCTCGATGCGGTCCTGGCCGCGGACGCCGTGGCCGTGGTTCGCGGCTCGCCGGAGCTCTTCGCCCGGCTGGGCCCCGCCTGCGTGCTGATCGGGCTGCTGCACCCGCTGGGCCACCCGGAGACCGCGCGGGCCCTGGCCGATCGCAAGCTGACCAGCTTCGCCATGGAGCTGATGCCGCGCATCACCCGCGCGCAGTCCATGGACGCGCTCTCTTCTCAGGCCAACCTGGCCGGCTACCGCGCTGTGCTCGTGGCGGCCGCCGGCATGGGCAAGGCCTTCCCCATGATGGTCACCGCGGCGGGAACCATCTCGCCCGCCAAGGTCCTGGTGCTGGGCGCCGGCGTCGCCGGCCTCCAGGCCATCGCCACCGCGCGGCGTCTCGGCGCCATCATCGAGGCCTTCGACGTGCGGCCCGCGGTGAAGGAGCAGGTGGAGAGCCTGGGCGCGCGCTTCGTCGAGCTCGACCTCGAGACCGAAGGCGCCGAGGACGCGGGCGGCTACGCCCGGGCGCAGAGCGAGGAGTTCCTGCAGAAGCAGCGCGAGCAGCTCGGCCAGCGCGTGGCGGCGTCGGACGTGGTCATCACCACGGCGCTGGTGCCGGGTCAGCCCGCCCCGCTGCTGGTGGAAGAGTCCGCCGTTCGCGCCATGCGTCCCGGGTCCATGGTCGTCGACTTGGCCGCCGAGACCGGCGGCAACTGCGCCGTGACCCGCGCCGACGAGGTCGTGGACCTGGACGGAGTCCGCGTCGTGGGCCCCACGAACCTGCCCAGCGAGGTGGCTCTCGACGCCAGCCAGATGTACGCGCGGAACATCATCACCTTCGTCCAGCATCTGGTGACCGATGGGGCGCTGGCCCTGGACCTGGAAGACGAGATCACCGCCGGGGCGCTGCTGACCCACGGCGGCGAGGTCGCCAACGAACGCGTGCGCGGCCTGCTGGAGGGAGGGAGCTGATGCTCGAGGATCCTGCCGTCGCCCTGACGATCCTGGTGCTGTCGCTCTTCGTGGGCTGGGAGGTGATCTCCAAGGTCCCGCCCCTGCTGCACACGCCGCTCATGTCGGGCTCGAACGCCATCTCCGGCATCACCATCGTCGGTGCCCTTATGGCCGCGGGAGCCGCCACGGTCACCGAGAGCAGCTGGCTCGGCTTCGTGGCCATCGTCTTCGCCACCATCAACGTGGTGGGCGGCTTCCTGGTCACCAATCGCATGCTGGCCATGTTCAAGCGGAAGGACCCGTCGTGACCGCGACGACCTACGTCCAGCTCGCCTACCTGGTGGCGGCGGTCCTGTTCGTGGTGGGTCTGAAGAACCTGTCGTCGGCGCGCACCGCGCCGCGAGGCAACCGGCTGGCTGCGGTCGGCATGCTGATCGCCATCGTCGCCACGCTGCTGTCCAAGGGCGTCGTCAACTACCCGATGATCCTGGGCGGCGTGGCCGTGGGATCGGCGATCGGCGTGGTCCTGGCCCTGCGCATCCAGATGACGGCGATGCCGCAGATGGTGGCGCTGCTCAACGGCTTCGGCGGCGGCGCCTCGGCGCTGGTGGCCTCTGCCGCGTTGCTCAAGGGCACCGTCGTGCCGGGCTCGGTTCCCTCCGTGGCCATCGCCCTGGGCGCCATCATCGGTGGCATCACCTTCACAGGCAGCCTGATTGCCTTCGCCAAGCTCCAGGAGCTGATGCGCGGGCAGCCGCTCGTCTACCCCGGCCAGCAGTTCGTGAACGGGATCATGGGCCTGGGCGCGATCGCCCTGTGCGTGATGGTGTCGATCCAGCCCACCGGCCTGGAGGCCTACGCCGGCCTGGTGGCGCTGGCCCTGATCCTGGGTGTGACCTTGGTGATCCCCATCGGCGGCGCGGACATGCCCGTGGTGATCTCGCTGCTCAACTCGTACTCGGGCCTGGCCGCCTGCGCGACGGGCTTCGTGCTGGGCAACAGCGGCCTGGTGATCAGCGGCTCCCTGGTGGGCGCCTCGGGGCTCATCCTGACCAAGATCATGTGCGATGCCATGAACCGCCCGCTCACGAATGTGCTGTTCGGCGCCTTCGGAGCGGTGGATCAGACCGCCATTGCCGCGGCTGCCGGCGGCGAGCGGCCCACGGTCAAGGCGTACACCCCCGACGATGCGGCCATCGTATTCTCGTCCGCCAGCACGGCCATCGTGGTGCCCGGCTACGGCATGGCCGTGGCCCAGGCCCAGCACGCGGTGCGCGAGCTGATGGACGCCCTGGAGGCGCGCGGTGTGAAGACCCGCTTCGCCATCCATCCGGTGGCGGGCCGCATGCCCGGGCACATGAACGTGCTGCTGGCCGAGGCCAACGTTCCCTACGACAAGCTCGTGGAGATGGACCACATCAACCCCGAGTTCCCCGAGACCGACGTCGCCCTGGTGCTGGGCGCCAACGACGTGGTGAACCCGGACGCGCGCAGCGCCAAGGACAGCCCCATCTACGGGATGCCCATCCTCAACGTGGACCACGCCCGCCAGGTCATGGTCATCAAGCGCAGCATGAACCCGGGCTTCGCGGGCATCGACAACCCGCTCTTCTACCTCGACAACACCATGATGGTCTTCGGCGATGCCAAGAAGACCGTGCTGGGAATCGTCGAGGCTCTGAAGGAAGTCTGAGCGGGCGCAGAGCCCTTACCGCCGGCTGCGTTGCGCTTCGCTCGACGTACGCTCCGTGCGCCGTCGCTTCCGCTCCTGGGACAGAACGCCCCAGGCCCTCGAGCACTGTCGCGAGGATGCTCACGCAGCGGCCGCTGCTCGGAAGGCCGTCCTGGCCGCAGCCGTTCTCGAGGAAGGCCTCGTAGATCGCTCGCTGGTGCTCGGGTGCCAGGCCGATGTCCCAGGGCTGCGGATAGTGCTTGGCGATGAAGCCTCCCCGGTGACCCTGCACGTCGTAGGCCCGCACCATGGCCGCCGCCTCCTGGCGGAGATCCTCGACGCTGACGCTCTCTCGGGTCGACCACTGGATGTCGACGGTGTTCCACATGCAGATCCTCCCACCGAGCTGCTGGGTCAGGAGCTCGTGGCCCATGAGACGGGGCTGATCGAGCTGAACCACGTCCACGCCGAGATCGATCATGTCGGGGAACATGTCGACGATGTAGCCACAGTTGTGCCAGAGGAAGTGCATCCCGTACTGGTGGCAGGCCTCGACGATGCGCCGGTAGAAGGGCTTGTAGTACTCGCGGAAGAGGTCGATCTTCATCTGCAGCGAGGTCTGCAGTCCCCAGTCCTCGGGCGTGGACAGTGCGTGGATCCGCCGCGTCTCACCGTAGGTGCGGATCACCTCCAGGGTCTTCCGGGTCAGGAGCTCCAGCAAGGCGAGGAGACCTTCCGGCTGGTCGTAGGGCGCCATCATGAGCGCCTCGAATCCCATCAGCGAGCGCATCGTCTCGTACATCTGCACGGGGTTGTGGCCGACGACGTACTTCTTGCCCCAGCTCGCCAGGGGCAGCAGGGGGCGGACGCGCTCGAAGGAGGACATCAGATCGGGCGGCTCGTAGTGCTCGAGCCGGTCGAGGTCGGCCAGGGGGTGCTCGATGGCGTGGTCCCAGTAGTGGCCGGTCGTCTCCCACCGGACGCCCCAGCTGTCGACGTAGGTCTCGCCGATGGCAAGACCCCGCGCGGCCCCCGAGAAGCCGCTGGCCGACTCCGTCGGCCCGACAATGATCATGTCTCCGGCCGAGGGGTGGTAGAGGAAGTAGTACGGGATGCGGGGCGGGTCGTCGAACTCGATCGCGCGCCGGACGATCTCCCGACTGCTGACGCCCTTCGGCGTGGGCACCCGCCCGAGCTGGCGCAGGGTCGCCCACACAGTGGAGTTCACCTTCACGAGCGCCCTCCTTCCGCAGCCGGTCGAGCCAGCGCCCCTCGGGCTCTCGTTCCGCATCTCGTTGACTGCGCCCGAGATCCAGCCGAAAATAGCCTAATGGCGAACCTCGATCAGCTCTACGATGCGGTCGTCCGTGGCGACGACGACGTGGCCCGCGACATCACTACGCAGGCCCTCGCCGACGGTGTGGATGCGCTGACGCTGATCGATCAGTACATGTCGCCGGCGATGGCCGAGGTCGGCAGGCGATTCGAGGCGTGCGAGTACTTCGTGCCGGAGCTCCTGCTCTCGGCGCGGGCCATGAAGGCGGGCCTCGAGCTGGTCCGGCCGGTGCTGGCGGCGCGGGGTGCGGAGCCCGCCGGCCGGGTGGCCATCGGCACGGTGGAGGGGGACCTCCATGACATCGGCAAGAAACTGGTGAGCGCCATGCTCGAGGGCGCCGGCTTCCAGGTGGTGGATCTGGGCGTGAACGTCAAGCCCGAGGCGTTCGTCGAGGCCGTGCGGGAGAAGGACGTCAACGTCCTCTGCATGTCGGCGCTGCTCACCACCACCATGCTTGCCATGAGGCGGGCCATCGAGGCCCTCGATGAGGCCGGTCTTCGCGATCGGGTGAAGATCCTCGTGGGCGGGGCTCCCGTGACCCCGCAGTTCGCCGCCGAGATCGGGGCGGACGCCAGCGGTGAGAACGCCGTCGAGGCGGTGGCCGCGACGCGCAAGGTCCTCGGACTGGCCGACGCCTGACACCATGCTGGCCGAGGGGCGCCACTGGAATCGCGAGCACTTCCCGGGTCGCTCGCTGTGACGGCCGAGGTCCCGCGCGTGACCGGGGAGCCCCGCCACGCGGAGACGATCCGCGCCTGGGAGGCCTTCTGGTCGCTCGAGGATCTTGGCCGCCCGCTCTGGCTGGTTCCCACCTCGCCGGTTCTCACGGCGGCCCTCACCGGCCTGGTGCCGATCCCCCAGCTGCTGCAGGATCGCGACGTCCAGCTCCAGGCCCAGCTCGGTGTGCTCGCCTGGCGGGAGTCCGTCGAGCTGGGCGACGACTTCATCCCGCATCTCCAGCCGCACGGGGGCGTGACGGTCTTCGCGTCGGCCTTCGGCTGCCCGGTGGAGTTCTTCGAGCACACGCTTCCCTGGGCGCATCCCGTGATCCGCGAGGCCGATCCGCCCGAGAGGGTCTACGAGCTGGTACCGCCCGCGGTGGATGCGGGCCAGCTCGGGGAGATGCTGGCGTTCACCGACTACTTCACCGCCGAGACGGGCGGCCGCTACCCCGTGGCCATTACCGACCTCCAGGGTCCTCTCGACACCGCCTACCTGGTCTGGGATTCCAGCGCCTTCATGATGGCCATGCACACGAACCCGGGCGAGGTCCACCATCTGATGCGCCTCGTCACCGACCTCATCATCCGCTACGTGAAGGAGCAGCGCGCCCGCTCGCCCGAGTTCCTGCCCTGCCACTTCCCGCCGCTCTGGCTCCCCGACGGAGGTGGCATCTCCGTGAGCGACGACGGCCTGGCGGTGATCGGTCCCGCCCTCTACCGGGAGTTCTGCCTTCCCTACATGAACGAGCTGTCGGAGGAGTTCGGCGGCCTGATGGTCCACTCCTGCGGCAACTTCGTCCACCAGTTCGAGAACCTGGAACAGATGCACGGCCTGCGCGGCATCAACTTCGGTGCCACCGAAACACCCTTCGAGGCGGTCTGGGAGCGCTTCGGCGGCCGCACCGCGCTGATCCCGCATCTCGGCCTGAACAAGACGATCCATTTTCCGGACAATCGCGCCTACCTGGAGCACGTGCTCGGGACGAGAACGCACGACCGCGGGCTCTGCGTGGTGGTGGCTCCGTGGGAGGGGGAGGTCAAGGCAACCGACCCCGCCTGGGCCACACGCTTCGCCGCCGAGGTGAGGGAGACCCTGCACCGCTACGACGCCAAGCCCGGATGAGTGAGCGGGTGCGAAGAGCCCGTGCGCGTTGCGTCTCGAGGCGAGATGGCCCTTCCCGGGCGGTCGTCATCCGCCAGTGACCGCGCCGTCGT
>JAFDET010000288.1 GCA_019310195.1 Deltaproteobacteria bacterium | reverse complement strand
GAGTTGGTGAAGCCCCAGCGCTGCGCCACGCGAGTGACGGTCTCGACCGAAGGGTTCGCGGTCCGAAGCTCGTGCCGGGCGCCGTTGAGGCGCAGCGCTTGGAGGTAGGTGCGGGGCGAGACCCCGAAGCGCTGCTGAAAGGCGTGGCGCAGGGTTCGCGCGCTGGCGCCGCTCCGCTCGCACAGCGATCGAACCGAATGCGGCGTGCGCGGTTGCTCGTGGATCGCGGCGATCTCGCGGGCGGCGTGATCGAGGAGGCCGGGTCCGATGCCTCGGCTCCTGCGAGAAGCTGGTGAAGCCGAGCGCGCAGCGTGACGAGGGTGTCGTCCGCGTACTCGAACACCCTGGCCGCTCGCCCCAGCAGGAGGTCGGGCTCCGGGAGGTCCAGGTCGGCGCATGCATCGGTCAGCCGCTTCTCCGAGAGCGAGCAGAGCAGCACACCGAAGCCGGCCCGAGCCGTGGCGTCGAAACCGCCGTCCGGCTCGAAGACCGTCAGGGCTTCCGGCCCCACCTCATGGCCGCACCAGCGGGTTTCCTGCGTCCCTACGTAGGGCAGGCCGAACGTTCGCAAGCCCTGCGGAGATCCGCCCCGTTGCTTCGTCGGGGCTCCGATCTCGACGTGCATGGCCAGGAAGCCCTCGGCCCCGACCGCGACCAGGCCGGACGGTCCGAGCGCATCGCCCAGCGGGTAGAGCTCCAGGTCCCAGCCGCGCGCCGCCTCCACGAGGCCATCGAGATCCATGCAGGGGGCGCTGTTGACACTCGAGATCAAGGAGCTTCCCTCGGGGAGATCTTGCCGGTCGGCGGTTTTTTTTCGGCCGGACGGTGTTATAGAGTCGCCCGACCGGCAATAGGGGGCACACATGAACGTTTCTCGTCGTTTTCTCGCCGCTGGAGCGGTGCTGCTGATCCTGGGTCTGGCCGTCTGGGGCCTGGATGTGGAAGTCCGAGTGCGCACGGCCGGCGCCGCGTCGGGCGGGCCGAGCGAGTGGTCGCGGACCCAGCCGTTTCCCGATCGCGACGTCTACTACCCCGGCACCGAGGCCCTGGCCTCCGATGAGATGCGCGTGGTCGCCTGCGGCACGGGCATGCCCCAGCCGCGGCTCAAGCAGGCCGCCGCGTGCTTCCTGGTGGAGCTCGGCAACGGCGACAAGTTCATCTTCGACATGGGTGAGGGTTCCTTCGAACGGATCATGGCCCTGGGCATTCCCCTGGATCAGCTCGACAAGGTCTTCCTGGGCCACCTGCACCTGGATCACGCCGGCGACTTCCCCGCCTTCTACTTCACCGGGCCCGTCAACAACCGGCTCACTCCCTTGCGCCTTTGGGGGCCCAGCGGTGTGCGTCCCGAGTGGGGCACGAAGACCTGGGCCGCCAAGATGCAGGAACAGTGGGCCTGGGAGAAGGCGGGCCGTGGCAGCGCGGTCGATCCGCGCGGGCACGCGCTCGAGGTGAACGAGTTCGACTGGATGGCCGTCAACGCCGTCGTCTACAACGAAAACGGCGTCGTGATCCGGACGCTTCCGGCGATCCACCTCGACCAGTCGGTGAGCTTCATCCTCGAGTGGAACGGCCTGCGCTTCGCGTTCTCGAGCGACACGCTGCCCAACAAGTGGTGGAAGGAGCACGCGACCAACGTCGATCTCTCGATCCACGAGTGCTTCATCCCGCCGCAGATGATGATGGAGCGCTACGGGATGGCGCCCTCGGAGGCGGTCATGGTCGGCACCCAGGGACACACGGCGGCTCAGGCGTTCGGCAAGATCATGTCGCTGACAAGTCCGCGTCACGCCGTCTGCTACCACTTCCAGAACGACTTCGACACGGCGCCGGTCGTCCTGAGCGAGATTCGCAAGACCTACGACGGTCCGCTCGACCTGGCGACGGACTTCATGACGTGGAACGTGACGAAGGACGGCATCCGCACGCGGATGGGCGTCCCGAACCACGAGTCCTTCCCGGCGCCCGTGCAGATGGTCAAGCAGCCGCCCGACTCCATGAAGGCCTACCAGTGGACGGAGTTCAGCCTGGGGGGCGTCGAGCCGGAGTCGGCCCGGGTCACCAACGAGCTGATCGCAGAGTTCAACAAGCGCAATGGCACAGACGTCAAGCCTTCCCTCACGGGCCTCCCGTTCATGAAGAAGGAATAGTGAGTGAGGTGCGCCCTCCAGGCGACGGCGCTCCTCGCGCTGCTGCTCGCTCCTGGTATCGCGCGGGCGGGGGACGCCACCCCGTCCGCGGACGACTCCGGCTGGGAGATCTCGTTCGCTCCGTATCTGTGGGGCATCTCCATGGCCGGCGATGCCAGCATCGACGACGTCAGCGTGGACATCGACGTGCCCTTCAAGGACATCGTCGACAAGCTCAACTTCGGGCTGATGGGGCGCGTGGAGGCCCGCAAGGGTCGCTGGTTCGGCGTTTTCGACGGGCTGGGTGCGGTGCTGGAGGACGAGCTCTCCGCGGGCCCCGTCACGGCCAGCTTTGGACCCGGCACCGCGACGGCCGGTACCTCCATCGGACCGCGGGGCCGCGGCTCGGCCGGCGTCGGCGTCAGCGTGCCGCAGGTCTCCGCGCTGGTGGGTCCCGTGGACGTGGAGGTGGACACGCGCCTGCTGCTCTTCGGGCTCTACGGCGGTTACCGCGTGCTCGCTACACCCATGGGCGCGCTGTTCGGCGAGGCCGCAAGCGACGACCCGCGCCGCCTCAACCTCGACCTCTTTGCGGGTGCCCGCTACTGGAACGTGAAGATGGAGGCGGACGTCTTCGTCCCGCCCGTTTCGGTGCCGGGCTTCACCGTATCGACGGCGGTGCGTGTGACCGGTCCGAGGCCGGGGCAATCGCGCATGAACTTCGGCGAGGTGCAAGTGCCCGGCGTCACGGTGGGCGGGCTCGACGAGGACTTCGAAACCACCCTGGACTGGGTGGACGCCGTCATCGGCGCTCGGGTCTCGGCGGACCTCACCCAGCGGCTCCAGCTCATCGCCACGGGTGACGTCGGCGGCTTCGGCATCGGGTCCGCAGCCGACGTGACCTGGCAGGCGCTGGGCGTCGTCGGCTGGCGGATCGGCGAGAGCTGGTCGCTCCAACTCGGCTACCGGGCCATCGGCGTGGACCTGGATCGAGGTGTCAACTCTCTGGACCTGGTGGCCCACGGCCCGATCCTCGGCGCCGTCTGGCGCTGGCGGCCCTGAGTCGGCGAAGGGGCGCCGGGCGTCGAGCTACGGCTGCTCGCGGATCGAGCCGGCGATGGCGGAGGCCAGGTCCCGGAGCAAGCCGGCCTCGGCATCCACCAGACCGCTGTAGCCCTCGCTGGCCAGGGGAGCAGAGCGTGAGAAGCGGTACCCCGAGGGCGCTGCTCCTCCGCGCGGGGCGATGCGGTACGAGGCGACCAGCACCGCCTGCCCGGCCATGGTGCCGTGGAGCTGCTCGATGAAGACCTCCACGGTGTACTTCCAGAGGCTGCGATCCGACGGGTCGAAGCCCACCTCCTCGCCCAGGGCGGTGGACAGCTCTGCGCGCAGAAAGATCAGCGTGGCGTCGTCCAGGGGCTCGGCCCAGGTGTGGTTCCGGGCCGGCGTCACCTCGTTGACCGCCGTCTCCATCACGATGCCCGACTGATCCAGGTAGGGCGCAACCACCACCCGCCCCAGGCCGATCCGGGCCGGCAGGTCCACCCTTACGCTGCCTTCCGGCGTCTGGGAGCGCAGCAGGTACTGGGTGCGCGCCGGTGCGGATCCGCCGCAGGCGATCAGTAACAGCGTCGATGCGAGGGCGATGGCTCTCATTGCGTTCCTGCCGGTGGTGCGGGGTCCTTGGGCTGGTCCCCGCCGAAGATCACGGAGTTGGGCTGGGCGTCCAGCGTATTCATCAGCTCGCGCATGCTGCGCAGGGTACGATCCAGCTCCGTCGTCGTGCGCATCAGCCGCTCGTGAAGCTCTGAGTCGCTGGAGACGGAGTCCAGTACGTCGTGAAGCTCCAAGACCGTGGCTTCCAGCGAGCGCGGCAGCTCCTGCAGAGCCTGGCTGGCCAGGATCGCCTCCAGGCTGGCTACGGCGTCGGCCGCGGAC
>JAFDET010000287.1 GCA_019310195.1 Deltaproteobacteria bacterium | reverse complement strand
GTACGCCGCGGTGGGCAGGATCATGTCCGCGTGGAGCCCGGAGGTTCCGATCTTGAAGTTCACGTCGACGATCAGGTCCAGCTTCGGCCACAGATGCTCGAGGGCGATCTGCGGCGCCGGCCAGCGACGCAGCGGATTCGCCCCCGTGAACAGGAAGACCTTGGGGTCGGTGCCCGGGGAGGGGCGAATGGGGATCCAGCCCTTCTCCACCGCTTCGTCCATGTAGGCGGACAGCGGCCGGGTCATCGACGGGTCGTGGGCCGACGGGTCGTCCCAGACCTTCGCGTAGCCCGCGTGCTGGTAGAGGAACGGCATCAGCGGCGTGTTGCCGCTGTACGGGGCGAACTCCTGCATGAGCTTCTCGAATTCCCGCCAGCCCAGGCTCGGGCCCACGACGGAGCGCCAGGCCAGGCGCATGCGAAGCGCCAGCGGCACCGTGCGCGCACCCCGCGAGAAGCCGTTGAAGCCCTGCACGGGCCACCAGGAGGCCACGCGCAGGCCCCCGCCGCTGCGGCCCTGGTTGCCGGTAAGCGCCATCAGCAGAATCTGCGCGCGCTGCATGAGGTCGCCGTGGTAGTGCTTGCTGGAGCCGAGGCCCGCGAAGATCATCGCAGTGCCGGCGGCGGCCAGGTCGCGGGCGACCCGGCGGATGGCGGCGGCGCCCACGCCGCAGACCGCCGCCGCCTGCTCGGGCGTATACGTGGCGTCCAGGTGGGCGCGCAGGCGCTCGAGCAGCGGCTGCACCGTCACCGTGGCCCCGTCCGCCAGCCGCACCGTGTAGCGGCCGCTGAGTGCGGGCTTCAGTGCGCCCAGGGCCAGCGAGTCGCCCCCTTCGCCCTCGCAGCCGGGCGCCTCGGCGAGCCGGCCGGCGGCCGTGTCCCACAGGTAGAGCAGCGTCTCGTCGCCCCCGGCGCGCAGGTCGGAGGCGCGCAGGTAGCGGCCCGTGTCCTCACGCACCAGCAGCGGGAGGTCGGTCTGCTCTCGTACGTAGGCCTCGTCGTGGAGGCCCTCTGCCAGGATCACCTGGGCCATGCCCAGGGCAAGCGCGGGGTCGCTGCTGACGCGGGGGTTAAGCCACACGTCGGCGTGTACGGCGGTCGCGTTGTAGTCGGGCGCCACCACGACGAGCTTCGCGCCGCGGTAGCGCGCCTCGTGCATGAAGTGCACCTCGGGGATGCGGGTGTAGGCCGGGTTGGCGCCCCAGACGAGGATGTAGTCGGACTTGAACCAGTCGTCCGACGTTCCCTCGACGTTGTACATGCCCCAGGTCTGCACGAGGCCGTGGGGCATGTCGCCGACGCCGGCCCACGAGTCGATGCTCGTGGCGTTGAGCAGGGCGAAGAAGCGCATCTCGCTGGCGGTGTCGGCGCCGAAGTCGATGTTCGTGGTGCCGTGGTCGTAGACGACCGCGCCGGTTCCGTGGGCGACCGACGCGTCGATGATCGCGTTGGCGATGGTCTCGAGCGCGGCGTCCCAGGAGACCCGCCGCCAGCGCCGCGAGCCGCGCGGCCCCACCCGCTCCAGCGGATGGAGGATCCGCGACGGCTCCGCCATGAGGGCGCTGTAGCACGCGCCCTTCTGGCAGCCGCGGGGGTTGAAGTCCGGCACGCCCGGCTCGGACGCGTCGTAGATCGCGTTCTGCTCCTCGCGCCACACGACGCCGTCCTTGACGAATACATTCCAGGAGCAGGTCGAGACGCAGTTGGCGCGGGCGTGGGAGGTGCGCGCCACGCGGTCCCAGGTCCAGCGCCGCTGCCAGACGTCCCGCCAGTCGCCGTAGGCCGGCGGCGCTGCACGGCCGGCCTCGGTGGAGCGAGCGCCCGCAGATGCCGCGCTCGGCGCCAGGTGCAGCAGGCCCAGCGAGAGCAGAGCGGCGCCGCTCTGCTTCAGGAACCCGCGACGATCGACTCCGCCCGGTATCCTCCAGTGCTCCATGGCGTGCTCCCCTCGCTCGGGAATGTCGTTTCTGACTGCGAGGACGAGGTCGGAGGTGGACGCCCGCATGGCTCCCCTCCAGACACCATTCTGAGCCCCGGGCTGCTGTATGGGGCATGACCGCGGTCATACCGCGCATTCCTGACCGTGACAGCTCTGCCCTGCGATCTGACCGCAACGATGCACCAGCGGGGGCGCACGGCGGCGGGGGTCTTCCCCGGTCAGCTCCGCCTCACCAGGCTGCGCCCAGCTACGCCCGACGCCGCAGCAAGACGAGCGCGGCCAGACCGGAAGCCCAGAGACCCAGGCCGGCGGGCTCGGGTACGATGACGGTGGAGATGATGTGGCGGAAGTATCCGCCGGGCGTGAAAGCTGCGGCTGCTCCGTCTCCGGTCAGGAAGAAGTCCTCGAGCTCCTGCTGCGCCGCCGCATCCCCGTCCACGGCCAGCAGGAAGTTCGCGATGAACAAGTTCGCGATGAACAGGCTGTGGCGCGAGTTTGGAAACGCCTCGCTGAAGCGCAGGCCGATCGAGCTCGCCGCGAAGCCGCGGTCCACCATCATCACGATGTGAGTCTTCCCGTCGCCGACGTTGGGATCCGGGAGCTCCAGCCCCACGATCAACGCTGACGTGGGGAAGAAACCGAGGTTGTGGGCCAGGGTCGAGGTGCCGCCCGGGGCCACGCTGAACGGGAAGCCCATGCTGACCTCGCCGCCTGCTCCCGCCTCGAGGATCATGATGCTCGTGACGTCGTTGCCGTTCAGCGTGAAGGGCAGGTCGAAGGTGTAGCTGGCCTCGAACCCCGAGGCCGTGGCCACGACCGAGGAGACGTTCATGGCTCCGGCCGTTCCGCTGGCCAACAGCCCCGCCACGAGGACGAGCACGATGTACTTCGGGCTTTGCATGAGAAGCCTCCGCTGGAAGTAAGTGGCGAGCGGAGGACGAGAATGTCAGCAGGAGGACGTCAGGGGCCGGGGCTGACGTGGGGCTGGCCAGAGTGACGGCCGACGCCCATGTCGGCAGGGCCGACCCCTCCCATGGGAACGCCATGCAGGCTGCTGCTCCAGGCACCCCACAACCTGCCGTCTCCCGTAACCAGCAGGTCCCCGTCGTGTCACGAGCGGAGGTCCTCGGATATCTCAAGTACTTGAGAACTAAAGGGAATCGACCATCCGCCGACTGGCCAGGGTCTGCGTGAACCAACCCGCACTCTGCTAGACTCCGCGGAAGCATTCCAATCGGCGAGCCGGTCTTGCTCGCCTCTCTCCCTCTCCCCCAAGAAGAATCGAGCCGAGGACCACCATGAAGGTCCTTCTGATCTACGTCCGCGACGAGGATTTCTACCAGCTTCTCCCTCCGGAGCTCGGCGGGTCGAGCGCCGGCGACGCACGCGTCAAGGTGATGGCGTTCCCGCCGATCGGAATCGAGACCCTGGCCCCGGTCATGCGCGAGCACGGCCACGACGTCAGGATGTTCGACACCTGCCATCCCCGGATGAAGGAGCCGGACATCGCGGAGGCCATCCGTGACGAGCGCCCGGGCGTGATCGCGCTTTCCTTCCTCTCGACCACGTCCTACCCGGCGGCCAAGAGCATGGCGCGCTGTGTGAAGCGCGCGGCCCCCGACACGCCGCTCATCCTCGGCGGAGTATTCGCCACCATGAACGCCCGGCAGATCCTGGCCGACTGCCCCGAGGCCGACTTCGTTGGCAGGGGAGAGGGCGAGGAGCTGCTGCCCGACTTCCTCGCCAACCTGGACGATCCCGGCGCGGTGGCTGGGCTGGTCTGGCGCTCGGGCGACGAGATCGTGGAGAACCCGCCGCGGCCCATCATCCGGGACCTCGACCAGTTCCCCTATCCGGACCGAAAGTCGCTACCGATCGACTACATCGAGTCGATGCCGCTCGACGTCCCCGCGGCCCTCTCCCTGGACCGCTTCTGCACCATGCAGACTTCGCGCGGCTGCCCCTTTCCGTGTGTGTACTGCGACATCCCGGCTCTTTCCGACGGCAAGTGGCGCTGCCGCTCCCCCGAGCACGTGCTCGGCGAGATGCAGCAGCTCTCCGACGAGGGATACCGCTCGATCTACCTGACCGACGACCACTTCCTGCTGAAGCGAAAACGCATCCGCGAGATCAGCCAGGGCATCATCGACCGCGGCCTCAAGTTCCAGTGGGGCTGCGAGGGGCGCGTCGACTCCGTCGCGAAGGACCAGTTCCCGCTCATGGCGCAGGCCAACTGCAACTTCCTCGCATTTGGCGTCGAATCCGGCTCCCAGAAAGTGCTCGACCGGCTCAAGAAGATGCAGACGCTCGAGCAGATCGAAGTTGCGGTCGAACAGGCCAAGCGCAGCGGGATCGGACGCGCGCACGGCTTCTTCCTGGTCGGCTCGCCGGACGAGAGCGAAGAGGAGATCCTGGAGAGCTTCCGCTTCGCGGCCCGCCTCAAGCTCGACACGTTCGGCTTCAACCGCCTGTGCGTCTATCGCGGAACTCCGCTTTGGCACGAGTACGTGCAGCGCGGAATCATCGATGATGCGCGCGACTGGTCCAAGTGGTTCAAGTGCTCGGATATCGATCCGACCATCCTGCCGAGCGAGGTGGTCAACCGCGCGCGGCAGAAGGGGTACCTGCGCTTGTTCGCGCACCGCGCGTTCCTGCGGCCGATCCAGACCTTCAATCTCCTGCGCACGTTCTCTCGCCACATGAAGAAGCGCGACATCGTGGCGCTGCTCTGGAGCCCGTTCCGCAAGCGCGAGCTCACGCGCACGCCGGACCTCCCGGCCAGCTTCGTCGAGCAAGGCATGACGGCCCCCGTGCGCGAAATCAAAGCCGCCTGACTCGGCAGCGGGCACCTCGCACCCGAGACCGACACGGGGCTAGGTGCCCATGCGGAGCATGATGCCGCCGTCGACCTTGATCTCCTGGCCCGTGATGTTGCGGGCGTCATCGCTGGCCAGGAAGACCACCAGCTTGCCGATGTCCTCGGGCGTCTGTTCGCGGCCCAGGGGAACGCCGCGCTTCACCACGCCGAGGAAGATGTCCCGCTGATCCACGTCTGCCAACTCGGGCGTTCGGAGCTTCATCATCGCGGTGAGCGCCTCCCAGGCGCGCGTCCACAGGTAGCCCGGGCAGACCGCGTTGACGCGGATGTCGTGGGGCGCCAGCTCCAGGGCGAGGGAACGGGTCAGGTGGACGACGCCGGCCTTGGCCGCGCCGTAGGCCACCAGCTCTGGGGACGCCATCAGCGCTGCGATCGACGCGATGTTCACGATCGAGCCGCCGCCGCGCGCGCGCAGGTGCGGAATCGTCACCTTGCTGGCGGCAAACGTGGTGCGAAGGTTCACCGCCAGCTGCGTGTCCCAGGCCGCCTGGGAGTGGTTCTCGAAGCCCGGCATGGCGATCTCGGAGATGTCTTCGCGCCCAGTGCCCACCCCGGCGTTGTTCACCAGGATGTCGATCCCGCCGAACTCCTCGACGACCCGCTCCACCGCCGGCCCGATCTCCGACTCCTGCGACACGTCGGCCCCGAGCCCGAGCGCCGGTCCGGCCAGGGTTCCCGCCAGCTTCTCGGACTCCGGCCCGTCGATGTCGACGACGGCAACGGCGGCGCCCTCCTCGCTCAGACAGCGGGCGATCCCGGCACCGATCCCCCGCGCACCGCCCGTGACCAAGGCGACCTTGCCATCGAGACGCATCGTTTCTCCCTCCTCCCCCTCCGACGATTGTAGTGCGGGCGCCTCCACAGCGATATGGCGAAAGGATCCACCGGCGGACCGCGGGGATGGCGGTTCTTCCCCGGAGGTCCAGTCGGTCGCCGTGTCATCGCGGATGATCTCCAAGGCGGCGGGTTTACCGGTGTCGCGCTGCCGGCCTGCGCCGACGTACCGGCCGGTGTAAGCTGACCGTCTCCACGGGAGGTTCCATGGCCATCGACATTACGTACGACCATTTCTCCACGGAAGAAGACGCCCTCGCGGAGATCAAGAAGAGGGGATACTGGCCGCTCACGCTCAACTTCGAGGCCGAGACGAACGACAGCCACTGGCACGATTTCGACTCCGTGCTCTTCGTGCTCGAGGGCAAGCTGAGCGTGAGGGAGACCGAGACCGGCGAGAGCTGCGTCTGCGGCCCCGGCACCCGGATCGAGGCCAAGGCCGGCATTCTCCACAGCGAGGAGCACCAGGGCTACAGAGCCGTGATCGGGTTCTCCATCGACCCCGCGACACTGACCCAGCCCATCAACAAGCCGCCGCCGGTGAGCTAGTCGAACACGATCACCTGACGCGCGGCTTCGCCCTTGCGCATCAGGTCGAAAGCATGGTTGATCTCGTCGAGCGGGATCCGCGAGGAGATCATCGGGTCCAGCTGCAGGCGTCCGTCGAGATAGAAGTCAACGTAGCGCGGCATGTCGAAGCGGAAGCGGTTGGAGCCCATGTACGAGCCCGTCACCACCTTCTCCTGCAACGTGATATATGCCGCGGGGATCGGCACCAGCTCCGTCATCGGAACGACGCCGACCAGCACCGCCGTGCCACCGCGGGCCGTCAT